>CAXHCC010000001.1:0-40400 GCA_964014945.1 uncultured bacterium
TCTTAAACGGAAGTTATACGTGGAGCCATGATGGTGCTGGCACCTTAAGTGGAGGTGGTACCTTAATGCCAAGCTATCAATCTACCACTGCAGAAGGTGGTAGCGTAGTTACCTTAACCTTAACGGTTATAGGTACAGCTAATTGTATTACTGAAAGTTCTACAGCCACCTATCCTATTACTATTTTGGACTTGCCTACAGGTGATATAAGCGGTACTGCTGGGGCTTGTCAAGGAGATCCAGATGAAACAATTACCTTCTCTTCTAATGCTGGTTTAGCACCGTACACCTATACCTATACACTTAATGGTGGTGGCCCAATTACATTACCTGCTGGTAATTCTACTGTTCCTCAACCTACAACTACGGGTGGTACGTTTGTGTATGCCTTGCAAAGTGTTACAGATAACAATGGTTGTACAAGTTTACCGTATAGTACTACACCAGAAGCTACCATAACGGTGAGTAGCAAACCTACTGCTAGTATTGGTGTGTCTTCTTCTACTGCTTGTCAAAACAATCCTGCCCAATTAATTCTAAGTGGCAATGTTGGTTCTGGAACATTTACCTATACCTACGATGATGGTACTGGAACTCAAACCGTATCGTCTATTAGTCCAGGTAAAAATGCTGTTATTGGTGTCAACACCTCAGCTATTGGCCCAACCACCTATAGCTTATTATCAGTTAGTGATGATAGTGGCTGCGCAACTACCTACACCAACACAACTGCCGCAATTACGGTTACAGCATTACCAAACGCTACCATTATGGGGGGTGGTATACCAATTTGTCAAGACAGCACTGGCGCTGCTACTGAAATAAAACTGGGCGCCTCAGGAGGAGCATCTCCTTATACCGTTGAGTACAAAGTAAATGGTGAGGAGGCTAACCCTGTAAGTCTTAACCCTGCTACCGACTCATTAACCATTAATGTATACACCAGTGCTGCGGGCACATTTGATTACACCCTACAAAAGGTAACCGATAATAATGGTTGTGAGCAAAATATAACTGGACAAAAAGCCACCATTACTGTGGTAGAAAATCCACTTCCAGAGTTTACAGTTAATCCACAAAGTACCACCATATTGGAGCCAACAGTAGAGATTGTTGAAAGCTCATTACAAACGGTGAGCTGGAGTTGGGATTTTGGTGATGGCACTACAAGTAATAGTCCTACGCCGGAAGAACATAAGTATTTAGATTCGGGTAGCTATGCGATTAAGCTGGTTGTAGAAAATAGTTTAGGTTGTACAGATTCTATTGTACGTACTGTAAAAGTAACAACGCCATTATTGGTGTATCTACCAGATGCCTTTACGCCTAACGAGGATGGGATTAATGATGTATTCTTACCAAAAGGGGAAGGCATAATAGAGTATAGCATGAAGATTTACGACCGTTGGGGTAACCTTATATTCATAACCGACGATATTAATAAAGGTTGGGACGGTATAGTAGACGGTGGCTCTGAAGTTTCTATGCAAGACGTGTACGTATATGTGGTAGAAGTTACTTCATCTGCAACACAGCAAACCAACGTGTATCGGGGCACTTTTGAATTGATTCGTTAACGCTTAATTGACGCTAATTACTCGCCAATAACTTACCCCCCCCATAAGTGCCAAAAATACATTTGTAAGAACGTGTAAATCAGGTCAAAAGGTGTTCAAAAATTGATTATCTTCGATGGGCTAAAAAAAGCCTGCTTATCAGGCCAATAAAAATTTAAACCAATGCTTAGGTGAACGCATTACTCGTTTTGCATACAAAAAATATATTGCGCAAGTTTATTGCAATATGTTGCTCTGTATTGTTGGGCATAAATGCACATGCGCAATGTTCACTTAACGTGGACTTTAATACCTGGGTGCAAGAAGGAGATCCCGCCAATGGCAATTGGACCGTAGGTGGAGGTGGCGCAAACGTTTCGCAATCAATTAACGGCGAACCAACTTTTTTTGTAAGTCCACAAAACTTTATAAATGTGGAAATGACCGGTAAAATGCGCACAACCGATAACGATGATGACTATATGGGGGTGGTGTTTGGCTATAAAGCACCGGTTGGTAACTCTACTGTTTTTGATACTTGGTTGGTTGACTGGAAAGAAGAAACCAGCGGTACAGCTGGAGGTAACGAAGGCCTATCTTTAGTTCGGATAAATGGTGATGTTGCTGGACAATATAACCCCTATTTCTGGGGGCACAACAGCGACGCTATTTTTAATGTAGTAGATACGGATCATGGTGCAGGAAAAGGCTGGGTTAGAAATCGGACACATGAAATTAAGGTGGTGTTTACCCTAACCAACATAATTGTTATTGTTGATAGCGACACCGTATTTAAGCATTCTGGTTGTTTTGAACCTGGCCGTTTTGGTTTTTATAACTATTCTCAAAAAAACGTAACCTACTCCGATTTTGATTACAAGCTAAAAGCCGACTTTAGCGTACTTACCCCTGTTATTTGTTTAGACGATTCTGCAAAGTTTTTATCCGTTTGTGGTGTTATACCTGCCAATATAGCTACCTGGGATTGGGATTTTGGTGATGGCACTACCAGCAACCTGCATAACCCCGCACATAAATTCAACACCCCAGGTACACATAATATTAAATTGGTATTAACCGATCTTAATGGCTGTAAAGATAGTTTAACAAAAAGTGTATTGGTTAAACCCTTACCGCAAGTAAGCCTAAGCAACAATATTACAGCTTGCCTTGGCGATGCAGCCCCAAACGTTACCTTCACGGGCGCCAATGCTGTAGCCCCTTATACTTTTTATTATCAGTTAAATGGCGCTGCGCAACCAGCAGCTGTTTCCACTGGTAATACAAGCACCTTTACCGTTTCAACCGTTGCTCCCACTACACAAATGTATACGCTCGACAGTGTACAAGCCAGCAATGGCTGTAGTCAAACACAACTAGATACAACAACTGTTAGCGTTAACAGCTCACCAACCGCCACCATTAGCGGAACAACTGTTTTATGTGCAACCGCCGGCACTACAGATATAACGTTCTCCGCTTCCAACGGAACGCCACCTTATACCTTTTCGTATACTGACCCAACGGGTGCACCCCAAACCATTTTAAGCTCGGGCACCACTACCCTGGTACCACAGTCAACAACTACAGCTGGTGTTTATACCTACTCGCTCACCAACATAAGCGATGCCAATAACTGCGGCCAAGCAAGTACTGGAGCAGCTACAGTTACCGTTAACAGCATTCCTACTGCAAGCATAACGGGTGGCACTACCGTTTGTACCAATGCACCATCGCCCAACATTACCTTTACTGCAAGTAATGGTACGCCTCCATATACGTTTACGTATAATACAGGCGGCGGTAATATAGCCCTTTCTTCACCCTTAACATCTACCCTACTAAGCCTGCCTACAGCAACGGCTGGCACCGTTAATTACAACCTAGTTCGTGTAGAAGATGCTAATACCTGTGCACAAACACTATCGGCTACAGAAACTGTTACGGTAATGCCTTTACTTTCTGCAACAGTTACTTCTTCTGTTCCAGACATTTGTCAGGGACAAGCTACTAGCTGGAACCTATCTGCTAGTGCGGGAACGGCTCCTTATACCTTTACCTACCGCATTGACTCCTTAAACGCCAATAATAGCTCTACAGGTACCATTACGGCTACAAGCTCTACAACAGTTGTAGCTTCGCCCAATACCTACGACGATACATTAGAATTAACCATAACTGGCTTAAGTGATGCCAGCGGATTTAGTTGCCCTACCGCCTCAACGGCTAGCGACAGGCTCATCATTAATGCCATACCATCTTCTATAATTAGTGCCTCATTGGGTAATGTTTGCGAAGGCGTAGGAGGTACACAAACCATTACCTTCGACGCAAGTGCCAACCCTAGTTTGCCTACACCGGTAACCTTTAATTATTACTATACGATAGATGGCGGCGCCCCTGTTAACGGCAGTGTTACCAGCAACCCTGGCGACCTTACCGCTACTACAACCTATAATGTGCCTTTAACGGCAAGCCGCACTATTTTTTATAATCAAACGGTTTCTAACTCTACCTGTGGTGGTGGTATTGGTGGAGGATCTGATACCATTGATGTATACCCATTACCAACAGCTACCATTATTGGCACTGCCGCCATTTGCGAAACAGGTGCTACTAATATTACATTTACCGGTGCTACTGGTACGCCTCCTTATACCTTTACCTATAACATTAACGGTGCAGGCAGCTATACCATAACAACCACTGCTGGCAACAGCAGTGTTGATTTGCCGGTTAGCAATGTACCCGGCACCTATGCCTACAACCTAGTTGCTGTAAGCGACCAAAAAGGCTGTAGCAATGCACAAACTGGTGCCGCCACCGTTACGATAGACCCATTGCCAACATTAACAGTGCCAGGCGGGCCCGATACTATTTGTGTGGATAATACCTTAAACATAACAACGGCAAGTAGCAGCAATAGTGCTATTGCATGGACGAGCAACGGCGCAGGTAACATTAGCAATGCTAACACCATTTCGCCAACTTACAACCCCGCTCCTGCTGATGGCGAAATGCTTGTTACTTTAACGGTTACAATAAACGGCATTGCAGCATGTTCCAATGCCAACCCCTTAAGCGGCACACATAGGATTTATATTGATAGCTTACCTGCTGCAAGCATAACAAAGAGTAACGCTATTTGCGCAGGAGAAACTGTAAGCTTAGTACAAGGAGACGCTTACTTCAGGCATGGTAGCATCACGTGGACGCATAACGGATTTGGAGCTCCTATAACAAGCACTGGCTTAACACCCGTGTACACCTCCACTACTACTGAAGGTGGTAATACTGTAACACTTACTATGACGGTTGATGGGCAAGGCGCTTGTAGTACTGCGCAAGCAACAGCCACCTACCCTCTTACCATTTATGAATTACCTGCCGGAACGGTAAGTGGTGGCACTACCCTTTGTGTGGATGATGCGGCGCCTAGTATTGCGTTTACCGCCAATGCAGGACAAGCCCCTTATACTTTTCATTACACTAAAAATGGTTTTGATACAACCATGGCAACACCACCCTATACCATTACCCAGCCAACCAGTATAAGTGGTAATTTTATGTATACGCTTAATAGCATTGTGGATGCCAACAACTGTACTAGCCTTCCGTTTAGTGCTAAGCCTAGCACCACGGTGGTGGTAAATAACAACCCGAAAGGCGCCTTTGAGCTATCCAGCAAAACCGCTTGCCAAAACAGTCCTGCACAACTCATTTTTACGGGTAATGATGGCTATGGTAACTATACCTATACCTATTCATTAAATGGTGGCGCAAGCAATACCGTAACAACTATTAATAATAACAGCACAGCAGTGGTTGGTATAAACACCTCAGCACAGGGTATACAACCGTATATGCTAACACGGGTTAGCGATGAAAACAATTGCTTTACAACGTATACCCAAGGCGACACCCTGCTAATACACCCATTACCTTATGCAAGCATTAGTGGCGATACCACCATTTGTAAAGACAGTACTGTGCAAGATATTATCTTGAGCGCTGGCAATGGCAAAGCGCCGTATGACATGGTTTATACCCTTAATAACAACTCCGCTAGCGTTACAACAGCAACAAGTGATAGCGTTGTTTCTGTACCAGCAAACAATAACCAAGCGGGCATCTTTGTATATGCATTAAAAAGTGTAACCGATGCCAATAACTGTAAACAAAATGTTTCAGGCAGAGTAACCATTAACGTAGTTGAAAATGCCCTTGCAAGTTTTGATTTAGCCGAAAACAGCAGCACTATAATTGAGCCTTTTGCCCATATTTACGAGAGCTCTATAAATGCCGTAAGTTGGCAATGGAATTTTGATGATGGTATTACTTCTAACAGTCCCGACCCACAAACACACATATACAACGATACAGGCGCTTATACCATACATTTGGTAGTTGCCAATAGTTTGGGTTGTTTTGATTCTGTAAGCCATATTATGCACATTACACAACCCATATTGCTATATATACCAGAAGCTTTTACGCCTAACGGCGATGGCATTAACGATACGTTTGCTCCTAAAGGGGATGGTATTGGCGAATACCTGCTGCACATTTATGATAGGTGGGGCAACTTAATTTTTGTTAGTGATGATATAAATAAGGGCTGGGATGGTACGGCAAATGATGGCACCGAAATAGCCCAAATAGATACCTACATATATGTAGTAGAAGCCGAAGACATTAACAACAAAACCTATACCTACCGCGGCGTGTTTAATTTGGTTAAATAGAAGTTAGAATTTAGGAGACAGGAGATAGTAGGAAGTAGATAGTAGAAGGACGTACAACCCATTAGAACCGTCATTGCGAGGAGCTTTTGCGACGCGGCAATCTCCTCTTCGGAATAAACAGATTGCCACGCTGCGCCTGCCTGCCGGCGAGGCAGGCTCGCAATGACGAACAAATCATTCTTCCGAAGCCCAATCGGCATTGAAGAAATCGGGAGGAATTTAAAACAGTTCCTTTAGTTAAGATGGGAAGCGCTCAGCTTGGCTGAGTGATCACCCAGCTTACTTAGGAAATGTAAAGAATGACGACTGATTTATTCACAGCCTTGCCCTTTTGTTTCTTTTGTGGCAAGACAAAAGAAAAGAATAAACATTGCGAAGAACAATTCAAATAACACCCGTTTCCAAATTGAACCAGATACCCTCCTACGGCGGGCAGGCTTTCGCTTTGCTCAGCATGACAAAATAATGAACACTACCCCTGCTTAGTATGACATCCTGAGGTATGAAGCCCAACCGCTCAACCGGCCATTGAGCGGAGTCGAAATGTGCCGAAACGCACTCCCTAATGCGCACACCCTTCCGAATGCTCATGCTCCTTTTCAGCAGGCGCCAAGTCATGCATGTCCTTCAAAATAGCAACAAACTCCTCTTTGCTTAAGTACTTTTGCGCTAGTGGAAACAAGGTAGTATCCTCTCTAAAAATGTGGAGTTTTAATAATTCTACTAATTCTTTGGCATTGTTAAAGGCCACATCATAAGTAAACATTTGCGATTGCTCATCCCTAAAACGTGGTGCTAAACCTAAAAAGTTAAACACCAAAGTACCTAACTGAATAAACTTAATATGGTCGTCTTCCATCATGTCAATGGCCGTTACCACCTCCCCTTCACTTTTAGGACTGTGCTCTCCGTTTTCAATGAGTTTTTTATGCAAAATAGGAAACAAGGTTTTTTCTTCCTTGCGGTTATGCGGCATTAAGTCCCCATCAAAAAACTCAAAAAAAGCTTTAAAATCTAGGTTAATGGCATCGTCTAATTTATAGCCGTTTTCTTTAAAGGCCACCAATGCTTTTTCAAAGGTGTCAATTATTTCCGTAGCATGTTCATGCTCCTTTTTAAGCAACAATAAACTTTCGTCTAGCTGTTCATCCGTTACTTGTTCAACGGTAGGTGCTGCATAAGCTTCTGGTGGATCCATGGGCGAATTTTCATTCGCTATATCCATTGCATCTTTTTCGGGGTTGCCCTTAACAGGGTCTACTTTTTTTGCGCGTATTAGGTCTTCTCTTTTTACTTTTCTCATGCCATAAAGATAATTGCAATTCAGGCAAAATGTACCGCCATTTTGGTGATCTTAATCACCTAATGAGGTGTATTATAATCATGTAGAATAAAAACGCAAACACATTAATTTGTATTTTTGCAAGCACCATAACACTGCTTTGTTTTACCATGGCCTACTCCTATAATAGCAAACACAAGGTAATCACCGCCTTACTTTTTATTGGCTGGGCTATATTTAGTTTTGTGCTTAAAGGCGATGGCGAAACCGAATATAAAAACGGACAAAAAAAGCGGGTAGGCAATGTAAGCGCCCATAAAAACAACGGCGTTTTTGTGTGGTATTACCCCAACGGTAAAAAAAACATGCAAGGCAATTTTGTGGATGGCAAACGCGAAGGCAAATGGATTACTTGGGACAGGCAAGGCAATAAAGTAGTAGAGTGCGAATACACCAACGATAAATTAAACGGCTTGTACACGGCATGGAATGCCAATAAAGAAATTACCTTTCAAAAAACATACGCCAACGATGTAATTGTGGGCAATTAAAAACAACACATGGACGAAGCCTTTGACCCCGAAAAAATAACCGGCTATTTAGTAAAACCTTATAGTCAATTGGTAGATTTAATTGGCAAAGAAAAAGCACAAGCCTTGGCGGTTAATTGCGATTATAATTACCATACCATCAGCGGCAAGGTAACCGACCTTACCCTTAATGACCTGTTTTTTAATTTACCTAAAGATCATATTTAGGCAAGCCCAATTGCTGTAAATTCTTTCCAGTTTCTTTTTTGCGCTCTCAAAACGCCCTATTTACAGGCCTTTTGGAGTTCGGACTTTTCTTAGATGTTTTTTGTAACCCTAGCACTTGGGGCTGCGTTAAGGGATATTTAAAAAGCAAATTAACTGCTAGCAGTATGATAGAAATATATGCAATTGTGTATATACAGATGTTGGCATTAATGTAAAATGACAAAACAAGATAATACCGAACGGTAAATGACAAGACCATTCAAAAGTGACTTAGTAATTGATGAACAAATCTCAGATGTCGGCATAAGGGCTTATCATGTAGGATTTGACAAAAAAGAATTTCGTTTAACCCCTCTTGTTGACATTATTAGAAACGTTATTCCTGAATTTTCTCTTGGTTATCATTGCGGTGAGAACATCCCATTAACAGAGATTGTTGAGAGACTAAAAGAAGCTGCTGAAACAGTTTATCTAACCGAGAAGTATCAAACTAGGGGAGAATTTGGAGAGCTTATTTTACACCTACTATTAAGAGACTTCCACGATACTATTCCGTTAATTTCCAAAATGTATTTTAAGGACTCCCACAATGTTCCGGCTCATGGGTTTGATGGTGTTCAAATTACAATAAATGGGGATGAGAAAAAGCTATGGTTAGGAGAATCCAAATTATACAAAACTGGTAAAGTTGGTATTAGAGATTTACTTGGTGACATTACAAAACATGTAAACGAAGACTACATAAGAAAGGAATTTAATCTCATTTCTAGAAAACTACCTAGTTCCGTACCTGAAAATAGAATATTGGCGTCAATTAATGGATAAACACCAAAGGCTAGATAAAATATTCTCGAACATTGTAATTCCAATGGTTTGCACATACAATAGTGAATTATATAATAATCATAACGATAACACTAAGGAGTATTTTGATGATTTTCTAAATGAATGCAATGACCTGTTTACTAGATTCAATAATGGGAAACCAGAATCAGATGTAGAAATTATTTTACTCCTCTTACCTGTTCCAGATAAAGATGCTTTAAATAGTGAACTAGATAAAAGGTTAAAATCAATGCAAAGAATATGAGTTTTGAATCTTATAACCAAGCCGTTGATTTCCTCTCGCAGAAAAAAGAAATATCAACTGAAGACAGTTTCGATTTGTCCAAGTATTGCACATACCTTTTACGTAACAACGAAATTGAAGGTAGGGACTTAGTCATAAGAATACATGACAGTTGGGATTTTTTGCCTGAGCATACAAAACCTATATGGAACGATATTACTGAGTCTGCGGGATTATACCCATATGTGAACCCAGAATACTTATCAAAGAGTGCTCTCTTAAGGTTTGAATATCATAAGTCCCCCTTTTTAGAAGGCGTGTATTTGCACGAGGAACAACAACAACTATCAGTAGAATTACAAAGCAAAAGGTCACTTGTCGTAAGCGCACCGACTAGTTTTGGCAAAAGTTTACTAATAGAAGAGGTAATTGCAAGCAAATTGTATAAACAAATTGTTATTATACAACCCACCCTTGCATTACTAGATGAGACAAGGAAAAAATTATTAAAATACAAGGACTCTTACAAGGTTGTTGTTTCAACGAGTCAAGAGCCCGATAATGAAAAAGGAAATATTTTCCTTTTCACCGGTGAACGAGTCGTTGAATATGACAAGTTTCCTAAAATAGAGTTTTTCGTAATTGATGAGTTCTACAAGCTTAGTATTGATAGAGATGATGACAGAGCTATTGCATTGAATCAAGCATTTCACAGACTACTCAAATTTACAAACAAGTTCTACTTATTGGGTCCCATGATTAAAAATATCCCGGTAAACTTTAAAAATAAATTTGAACTTACTTGGTTCCCTACAGAGTTCGCAACAGTTGCAGTTGATGAAACTAGCAACATGGTTGAAGGTAAACTAAAAGCAAAGGAAAAGAAGGAGCTTAAAAAGCTAAGTCTTTTCAAGTATCTCATTACCCAGAATGAACAAACAATCGTATACTGCTCTGCACCAAATAGAACAACAAACCTTACTCTTGAATTTTTACAATTCCTAAAAGAAAATGTTATTAAAGTCAATAACCCTTATGTTGAAGAAAACAATGATGTTATTGAATGGATAAAAGAGAATATTAACGGTAATTGGTCATTAAATGATGCTCTTGAATTTGGAATTGGTTTTCATCACGGTGCTGTTCCTAGGCATTTAGGTAGCACTATAGTTGATTACTTTAACAATGGGTCTATTAGGTGGCTATTTTGCACTTCAACACTCATAGAAGGAGTAAATACATCTGCTAAGAATGTTGTCTTATTTGATAAGAAAAAAGGTCCAAAACCAATTGATTTCTTTGATTACAAAAATATTGCAGGACGCTCTGGGCGAATGAGAAAGCACTTTGTTGGAAATGTAATCCGTTTTGAAGACCAGCCAGAACAAATGGAGTTATTTGTTGATATTCCACTATTCAACCAAGAAGAAGCACCTTTAGAAATATTGATAGGCTTAGAAGATGAAGAAATTGAAGAAAATGCCAAGCCTAGACTTGAGGAGTTCAATAGTCTTCCAGATGATTTAAAGAATGTCGTTAGATTGAATGCAGGCATATCAATTGATGCCCAATTGGAAATAGTAAAAAAATTAGAATCAAACCTTCCTTATTACAACAAGGAGTTAGCTTGGTCTTCATTACCAAAGAGTTTTGATAACCTTAGCACCATTATTGAGTTATGTTGGGATACCTTAGCAGGCCCAGGTGATAAGACTTATATTGAAGGTATTGGTAGACTTTCTGCACGATGGTTAGCTAGTTTTACGTTTTCCTATATAAATTTGAAATCAATAGGAGCAGTAGTAAACACTTATATCAATGATTCCTTTTGGATTGAAAAAATTCCAGATAGACAAAAAAGAATTGATACTGCTACATATTCCATATTGCACATTACTCGCCATTGGTTTGACTACAAACTGCCTAAGTGGTTAAATGTAGTGTCTAATTTGCAAGAGTATGTTTTTAAAAAGAACGATTTAAAATACGGGAACTACTCTTTCATTTCCAGTAGTATAGAAAACGGTTTTTTACACCCTAATATAGCGGCTTTGAGTGAATATGATATTCCTCTTTCTGCTATTAGAAAATTAAAGAAATACATCAACAAAGACAGAACTCCTGAAATGAATATTATTAATCTGAATCAACTTTCTGATGAAGAACTTTTATCAAATAGTCTACTAAAGTATGAGATTGTTAAAATAAGGAGTGCATTTTGAAAAAGAATAATACCGCCAAGCACCAACAAGATATATAGTGCATACCCTGCGGGGTACTCACTATTTACAAACCGTTATAGAAAATCAAAACAATGAATAAATCTATTGAATTTTTTAAACAATACTATTTAATAGTAGTAATCATCTGTCTGTGTCTCTCTATCTTTTTCAATTTTTTATCGAATGACTATGAGCTTAACTCTAAAACAATTGACACTGTTAAAAATGGTAAAGTGTTTGAGACTACTTATTACAAAATAGACAGTAAGAAACCTATCTTCGAAATTCTATCCGCTGTATTTCTCAACCTTGGAATTTCAACATTCATCGCCATCTTCTTTGTAAATTATCTTGACAAGAAGGAAAAACAAGAATTTGAAGATAAATTAATGGAATTCCAAAAGAAAACAGCTAAAGATGCTATTGAGTCTGTATTTAATAGGACAATCGAAAAAGAGTTCTTTGACATTATTAAATATGACCTTCTCAATGCTAAACTACTTTGAAAGAATGCTAAATGGATTTATGATATTAAGGAAGGTAATGAAGGGCATTTAACATTAGTGAGAACTCTAAATTATAAACTAAAAAACCTTACACAAAAAGAAATTAAAGAGCCAATCCATTTAACTTACAGCAACAATATTCATTCTCAAGCACAAATAGAGGCTATAAAGGTGAAAAGGGGGGGGGAATAATGATTTTGAAGACATTCAATTAACTCAAACATCCCAAGGTAGTGGCTTTGACAAAGAAGAGGAAATTGTTATAATTCCACCAAACTCTGAAATTGAAGTAATTATTATTCTGCGACAAGACTTTAAGCGAGAATATATTTATGAAACCCATTTCACTGTATATCCAATTATTAATTTAGAAATTAATGTTTCATTTCCTGAAAACTACGTTTTTGAATTATCCGGTGATTCAATATCAACCAAATACGATTTAAAGCTAAATACTGATACAAAGAAAATCTATGAGTTTAGTGGAGGTATTTATAAAGGGCAAGGGATAGAATTTATATGTAGAAAAAAATAATTTCGATAACAAACTGTATAAAACCCCGCCTAAGCGTAGTTTGTAAAACGCTTACTTATTATATTAATTTAACGGTGGCCGAGAAAACTTTAACCGAAGCTTAATAACAAAGAAAAATAATTGGGTGTTGGCAAACATTAAAATGAAAAAGATTGCAGCTTTCTGTTTAACTCTATTGATAGTTGGTTGCACTACCACCGGAAGGCACTATTTAAGAAACATGACCGACAATGATGCATTAATTACTATTAGCTTCGATAATGCAATTCAAATCTCTGACTCCACCAACTCGAGGTACGTCTACGAACCAAAATTGAAGACAATAAAATTCGCCCTTTATAAGAGGCTCAAGCAGAATTTAAAAGTTATTCAGTTAAGTAATAAACAACTACAATTCACTCTTCCTGCAAAGTCAACGGCATATTTAGGAGTAGGACAAAATACACGTCTGTGGGGTTTTAATTCTATAACAATACAGAGCTTAAACAGCGTAGATACAATGAATTGTAAGAACTCTGAGGAACTAATTATTAAACGGCATGGATTATTAAGTTACACAGCTCATTATGACATAAAATAAAAAAAACGTTAACCCAAACTAATATGAAAGCTTATATTTTATTGGGATATATTGCATTTGTTTTTGTGACGTGCGCTGTTTATCGTTTACCCCACCTAAGCGTAGTTTGAAACTACGCTTACTTATTCTAATTACTTCAGCATGCTAGGGAGCTATACCCATCATTATTTTGTAATTTAACCCTTGTTTAAACATCAAGTATACATAGCAATAACAAAAAATTAGTCCATTAACCATGGGAGTAAAAACCTTAAAACTAGCTTACGTTTTTTCTTTTGGTATGCTAATTATTAGTGGCTTGTTCCACCTATTAACCTACTTCCCCACCAATGCTTATGATAACCAATTGTTCATTTTTGTGCTAACAGTCGCTACATTCCCTCCATTTTATATTGGTATAAAAAGTTTAAAAAAAGAGTTTGCTGCGCAACAAATTAAGAACCCACATATTGCATACCAGCAAGTACTTTCTTCGGTTAAAGAAGCCTTATCGAAAAACGTTATCTGGGTGGGCATTGCACTTGTTGCTTACGTGTTTTTTAATTTCTTTTTCTCTATACTTTTTTTAAATCAAGGTTTAGGTCCAGACATTGTAAACGGCACCTATGTGCTGCAAGATCATGGTCGTATTGTAAAAGAAATAACGGCAACAGAATATGCCCTACACCGTAGATATGAAATGCGCGGCATAAGCGGTCACCCCGTTTTATTCCAGTTTATTGCGCTAAACATGATAGACTGGAGCCTCAAAAAAAGTAAAACACCAGCCGATTAACAGTAGCTAATAAATACACCCCTGTTGTTATTCTAAGCCATCACTGTTTTTATTACCTTCGCCATCGCAAAACAAATACGCCCCAACTTTAACAATGAAACAATTTTTTACCCTCGTTTTAATCGCACTTATATCACACAACGCAATTGCACAATGCAATGCACCTAACGTTAAATATGGCATTAGCATTAGCGATAAAGTAGTAAGCTTTACGGATTCTACTTTAAGCGACTCCACCATTACCAACTGGATTTGGGACTTTGGCGATGGCAATACCAGCACGCAGCAACACCCGCAACACACCTATGCAGGTACCGGCACCTACTTAACTTGCTTAACGGTTTTCACTGCTTGCAGTGCAGACTCTATTTGTAAATATGTAACCACCACCTGTAGTATACCCGATACTAAATATGCGGTTGCTGTAAGTGATAAAACAGTCAATTTTACAGATACCACGGCTGCAACGCCAAGCCCAATCACCAACCGTATTTGGGATTTTGGCGATGGCAATACCAGTACACAACAAAACCCACAACACACCTATGCTGCTACCGGCACTTATAAAACTTGCTTAACAACGGTAAACGCATGTGGTGCTGATTCTATTTGCAAATTTGTAACCACAACGTGTGCCCTACCTGACACCAAGTTCTCGTATACGCTGAATGAAAAAACAGCAACTTTTATGGATACCACCGCTGCAACACCCAGCGCATTTAATACTTGGATTTGGGAATTTGGCGATGGCAATACCAGCACCCAACAAAACCCACAACATACCTATACCAATACCGGCACCTACCTCACTTGTTTAATAGTGGGTAATGCTTGTGGAGCCGATTCTATTTGTAAACCAACCTACGTAACCTGCGATACCGTTAAACCGAATTTTACGGCACAAACAAGCTATGGTAAAACAGTGTTGTTTACCAACACCTCTACAGGTAGCGGACAAACACTTTTATGGACTTTTGATGATGCGGATACCAGTACAACAAGTGCTCCATCTAAAACATTTGATACCATTGGTAGCCACACCACTTGCTTAAAAGTGAGCAACTATTGTAGCGTTGATTCTGTTTGTAATGTACACGTTATTACCGACAGTATTGTAGGTATAGAGCCTATACACAACACTACTATCGTTAACATTTACCCAAGTCCTTTTAACAACATATTATCTATAGAAGTTAGTGCCGCTAGCACCATTAGCTTACACTCCATTACAGGGGCTTTGGTGCATACGGCCAATGTACAACAAGGAGTGCATACACTTGTTACCAAACACCTCAACAAAGGCATTTATTTTGTAAGGGTAAGCAATGCGGACGGAGCCATTACCAAAAAGGTAATTAAAAACTAAGCATGACCATTTATGAACATTACCGCAGCACATCTAAAAGCTCAAAGATAAGAGAGGTTATTTTTGGTTTGGAGGATGGTATGGTATCCACCTTAGGAGCCATTACGGGTATTGCTGTGGGTAGTGACGATCCCTTTGTGGTCATCTTGGCTGGTGTGGTGTTAATTTCGGTGGAGTCTTTTTCCATGGCCATTGGTTCTTATATTTCTAACCAGTCGGAATACGAAATAAACCAACAAATAATTGAAGAAGAAAAAGAAGAAATAAGAGATTACCCCGAACAAGAAAGTGAAGAGTTATTGCAGTTATTTGTACGTGATGGTTGGCCCAAAGATTTGGCCCAGCAAATGACGGAAGCCGCTGCAAAAAAACCGGAGCTGATGTTAAACGAAATGGTGCACCGCGAACTTTTAATAACGCACGAGTCGGCAAGCAGCGCTTTTAAAAATAGCCTGCTCATGTTTTTTTCTTACATGGCTGGCGGAGCATTACCAATAATTGCTTATTTGTTATTGCCTATAAAACAAGCCATGCCGGTGTCTGTTGGTGTTACCCTATTAGGCTTGTTTAGCATTGGCGTATACACGGCCAATTATGCTAAAGCATCGTGGCTAAAATCGGGCCTACGCATTTTATTGTTAGGTGTTGTATCTTTAAGCATAGGTTATTTAATTGGTGAGGCAGCATCGTTGATAAAATAGCATAGCTATGAACAGCAAACTAAAAAAAACACTTTTCATTTTTACTGCCAGCATGCTTGCATGGGGCCTATTAACCCTTTGGGTGGAATATGCGGGCGGCGAAAAATCCAATGCTATTGGCAACAAAACGGCAGCCCACACCGCCATCATAATTTACAACCCCGACCCTATTTATAATTTCGACGAACAAGTATGTAAACAATTTGCAAAGGGTTTAAGTAAACATAACTTTTATGCAAAAGTAGCCACGGTTGAGTCGGCTAAAAAAGATACGGCCCAATACCATTTGTATGTGTTTTGTGCCAACACCTATAACTGGGCACCCGATTGGTTAGTAAAAGAACACATTGAAACGCATGCGCATTTAAGCCACAAAAACACCGTTGCCATAACCTTAGGTGCTGGCAGTACCGAACAGGCACAACGTATTTTAGAGGCTACCATAAACGATAAAAAAGCCAAGTTGTTGGGCTCTAAAACCTATTGGTTATTACGACCCAATGATGAAAGTAGATTGGATGAAAACAACGTAGACGTTGCCTTAGAAATGGCGGAACAATTTGGAGGTGATATAGGAAAAGGTATAAAAAAGTAAATTACAACATATACATGGCTGAACTAACCATAAAAGAATCGCAAGCAATAGTAGACAACTGGATAAAAACGGTGGGTGTTCGTTATTTTTCTGAACTAACCAACCTAGGGCAACTCATAGAAGAGGTGGGCGAAGTGGCACGCATAATTACCAGAACCTATGGCGATCAAAGTTTTAAGAAATCGGATGAAGATAAAGACCTGAGTGAAGAGTTGGCAGATGTGCTGTTTGTGTTGATTTGTATTGCCAATCAAACGGGTGTTGACTTAACTCAAGCGCTTCAAAAAAACATTGAAAAGAAAACCATGCGGGATGCAACAAGGCATCAAAACAACCCTAAACTGAAACAGTAGGTATTCATCATTACCTACAGCTAGTTTACTATAAAACATATTTAGCTTACCTTTGCACCGTGAAAACGCTAGCTAAACAAATAACCGCGTTATTTTTCTTGCTTTGCCTATTGGCAAGCATGGTGCCGTTTAACCTCTTGCATCATCATCATGAAGAGGAAGCGCACTGTGAACACAACAGCGCCGAAGTAGAAAGCAACCCTTGTCATGTACGCATCTACCACGCCACCCTAAGTGCGGATGTATGTGATCATAAAGCCCACGTAAGTGATAATTTAGAGAATTGTGAGCTGTGTAAATTTATAAGTACGCAACGTCAACAATACACCGCCAACAAACAACTTATTGTTAAAGCGCAGCTTGCGCAAAGGGCACAAAAAGCCCTACTACTTTACAAGAACAACCTACTTGTATGGGATTGTTCCGAGTCCTTAAACGGAAGGGCGCCTCCTACTTGTTAAGCCCCAACCAACTATTTCCTGTTCAAATTTTTGTTTAACAGGTTAGCATGCCTTGGCTTAAATTTTAAGCCAACACCTGAAGCTAATTTTATTGGCGCAGCAGCATGCAATGTTCAGTAATTAATTGTTAAAAAACGTGTGCGCAAATGCACCAATTGTATAAACTTGTACTGTTAACTGTACTTGGCATAACCATGGCACAGCCATTGTTTGCACAAGATACCTGCACCTACACGTTATCGGGTAGGGTGGTTGACGAGCACGATGGACAGCCATTGCTGTTTGCTGATGTGCAACTATTGGGTACAGAAATTGGCGCGGTTACCGACACCGCTGGTTACTACCAAATTAAAGGTTTGTGCAAAGGCACCTATACAGTGCGTTGCATGTATGTAGGTTGTGAACCAGTTGCTGCAACGCTTGTAGTAAAGGGTGATACCCAACTAAACCTTTACCCCGAATTGCATGCCGACTTGCTTGCAGGGGTAACCATTGTGGGTAAAAAGCAACAGGTAACGGTAACACAAAGCACACAAACCTTAACAAAAAAAGAACTGAACCAAAGCAAAGGCGAATCATTAGGTAATAGCTTAAGCAAGGTAACAGGTGTAACAACATTGGCTACTGGTAACAATATTGCCAAGCCGGTAATTCATGGCTTGCACAGTAACCGTATACTTATTCTTAATAACGGCGTACGGCAAGAAGGGCAACAATGGGGCAACGAACATGCACCAGAAATTGACCCTTTTATTGCCGATGAACTTACCGTAATTAAGGGCGCTAACAGTGTGCGGTTTGGTCCGGATGCAATTGCCGGTGTAATATTGGTAAACCCAAAACCCTTGCCTAAAAAGCCAGGTATTGGTGGTGAGCTAAACTTAGTAGGTTTTAGCAACGGCAGGCAGTATGTTGCTTCGTCTATGATAGAAGGTAACAGTGCCAAATTGCCGCCTTTAAGTTGGCGTTTGCAAGGCACCTATAAGCAAGGTGGAAATGTACATGCACCCAACTATTTTTTAAAAAATACAGGCGTGCAAGAATACAATTTCTCATGGGCGGCAGCTTACACAAAAGCCAAGTTTGGTGTAGAAACATTTTATAGTCAGTTTAACACAGACATAGGTGTTTTTTCAGCTGCGCATATTGGTAATTTAACCGATTTGCAAAGAGCCTTTGAAGCAGATGAGCCGCTTGAGTCAGCCGACTTTACCTATGCCATTAATCGGCCTTGGCAGCAAATACAACATGAGCTGTTTAAAGCAACCGCGTATTGGTATATAGGTGAAGCGGGTAAGCTTAATTTTTCTTACGCTAGGCAATACAACAAGCGCTTGGAGTATGATAAAGATGAAGCGCTAAATGATTCTATAGCCGCTCTTAATTTGCCTGCATTGCAATTTGAAATTACAACGCATACCAGCGACCTTTATTGGGAGCATAAACGCGTGCTTAATTTAAAAGGAAGTGTAGGTGTAAGCGGCATTCATCAAGGCAACACGTTTGCAGGTCGTATGTTTATTCCAAACTTTCGCAAATACGGCAGCGGTGCTTATTGGATAGAACATTGGAAACCTACCGGTAACAAACTAGAATTGGAAACGGGTATACGTTTTGATTACATATTTCAAGAAATATTTTTGTGGCAAAACAATGTTATTTATTCACCGGAATATAGTTACACAAATGTTTCAGGAAGTGTAGGAGGCTTATACACCTTTAACGATAAGTTTTTGTTACGTGCCAATGCAGGTACTGCATGGCGACCACCCAATGTAAACGAACTTTATAGTGACGGTGTGCATCATGGTGCAGCGGCAGTAGAAATTGGCGATACTTCTTTGGTTACAGAGCAAGCCTATAACCTAACTGCATCGGCGGAATACAAAGGAAAAAAGCTAAAGGTAAATGCAGATGTTTATTACAATTACATCAATAATTTTATTTACCTAAAGCCTACTTTGCCACCAACGCTAACCATAAGAGGTGCCTTTCCAACCTTTAATTACAGTCAGGTTAATGCCACCTTACAAGGGTTTGATTTTACCGTTAATTATGCCTTGCCGTTTAATTTTAATGTAACATCAAAGGCTTCTATTTTGCGTGCATACAATACAAGCACAAATGAATATTTGGTGCAAATGCCTGCCGACCGTTTTACGCATACCTTGGAATATAAATTACCCAAGCGTAAAAAAATAAGCGATGCTTACATAGCCATTAGCGTTTTGCAAGTAATGAAACAATGGCGTGTGGAAAGCAATAGTGATTTTGTAGCGCCACCAAACGGGTATGTAACAGTTGGTTTGCAAGCAGGATTAACAGTGCCGTTGGGGCAACAAAAAATGAATATTGGCATGGGAGTAAATAATTTATTCAATGCTGTGTATAGAGATTACCTGAACCGATTTAGGTATTACGCAGATGAAATGGGCACCAATGTAAGCCTAAAAATAAATGTACCCTTTGACATTTTACAAGCAAAAAATAATTAAATAATCGATTAATAATAATACAATGAAAACAATTAAAAAACATTTAAAAACAAGTTTATACATCGCATTTTTAGCAACGGCAATTACGGCCTGTAAAAAAGACGATGACCCGGTAGCAACACCGCAAACAGCAACACATGAAGAAGAAGTAATTACAACGCTTACCTTAACGTTTACAGATTCTGCCAATGTACAACCTACGGTAACGGCTACTTTTCGTGACCCTGATGGTGATGGTGGTAATGGGCCAGACAAGCACGATACCATTAAATTAGCCAATGGTACAACGTATAATGTGGCTATTACATTGTTGAACGAATCGGAAACGCCAGCAGAAGATATGACGGCCGAAATAAAGGATGAGGATGATGAACACTTGGTTTGTATGACGGTTACAGGTGCTAACGTGAGTATTGTTAAAACGGATACGGACGGAACCCTTCCTGTTGGTTTAGAAAGTAAATGGACAACAGGAGCTGCAAGCAACGGAACGGTTCAGGTAACATTAAAACATCAGCCAGGTGTTAAAGATGGTACTTGTGCGCCAGGTGATACGGACATAGATGTAACCTACGTAACACAAATAAACTAATACATGGGGGCCTTCCAATAAACTTAGCACTGCGTTTTATTCTTGAACTTTATGCCCTATATGCTGTGGGGTTGTGGGGTTGGAAAAACCACGAAGGCTGGTTAAAGTATGCTATAGCTATTGGAGGGCCCCTTTTATTAATGGCCATTTGGGGCACCTTTGCCGTACCCAACGATCCCAGCAGATCGGGCAATGCGCCCATCATTACACCGGGCATTATTAGGCTACTAATTGAACTCGCCTTTTTTGCATTGGCCACTTGGGCATTACATGCAAGCGCCTACCCAAAACAAGCCATCATCTTTGGCGGTATTGTTTTACTACACTACCTTATTTCTTACGATAGGATTTTGTGGTTGCTATCGCATTAGCAGTAATCAACTTTTGGGGCCTTGTTTTCTTTCCCATAACTTAGCTGTATGTGCTACGATATAAAAGCCAGTTTAGAAACACAATTAAAGCGTGCTAAACGCAACAACGATGAGGTGGCCATTACTGAAATTATTGAAAAACTGGGGCCACAAACACAGTTACCCTTGTTTCATGCTTCGGGTTATAGTCACCCTAAATTATTTGTATACACCAACGCGCAAGCAGCATTACCTATTGTAGCTGCCTGGGGCTTAATACCGCACTGGAGCAAGGATATAGAGCAGGCCAAAAAGTTTTGGAACAACACCTTAAATGCACGCGGGGAAACCATTTATGAAAAGCCTTCTTTTCGCAGTTCAGCAAAAAGCAAACGTTGCATTATTTATGTAGATGGTTTTTTTGAGCACCATTATTTTAACAAAAAAACCTTCCCTTATTTTATTCATAAAAAAGAAAAAGAAGCAATTATTTTAGCTGGTTTATACGATGAATGGGTGGATAAAAATACCGGAGAAATAGTAAACACGTTTACCATTGTTACAACAAAGGGCAATGCCTTGTTAAGTAAAATACATAACAACCCTAAACTAAAAGAACCCCGCATGCCTGTGTTGTTGAATGAAGAAGAGGCCACAATTTGGCTAAATGAAAAGAGCAGTAAAAATGAAATTGAGAGCTTAATTAAACCATATGCTACCGATGATTTAGAAGCCTATACCGTGCATGCCTTAAGAGGAAAAAACGCGTTAGGAAATGTACCTGACGCAAGTAAACCTGAAGTGTACAAAGAACTTGCTGCTTAAAAAATATACACGTAAATAGTTCGGCTATCATCTAACTCCCAGCCTTCATCCGATCCCATTTTTTCGGGTATGTTGGCTGGAAATTCTTCTATAAAAAACTGCTTTACTTCTTGGGCTACAGCTAATGAATCCGCTTCCCAAAAACGAAACCAAAGGGGCGTTTCTTTTTGTGTTTTACGTGCCGCAATATTGGAGGTAATGCCAATCGTCCAATCAGCGTACATCAGTTTTGAACTGATTACACTACTCTTAATTGCAGCTTTAATTATTGTTGCATCTGCCATGTTGGTTTAGAAGTTTTGCACGAATGTAAACCAAATAAACACAAGCATCACCTAAGAAAACCCTTATTTTTAGGGTGTTTCTAGGACTTATCTTAGTTTTATAGGTGGATGCAAATCATAGCAACAAAAAAACGGAAGCAAAAAAATTGCTTCCGTTTTCAATAAAATGTAAATCGTACTTATGCTGCAGCAAATCTTTTTGCTACTTCATCCCAATTAACAACATCCCAAAAAGCAGAGATGTAATCTGGACGACGATTTTGGTAGTTTAAATAGTAAGCATGCTCCCACACATCTAAACCTAAAATTGGGGTTCCTTTATCATCAGCAATATCCATTAAAGGATTGTCTTGATTTGGAGTAGAGGTGATAGCTAATTTGCCATCTTGCACAATTAACCATGCCCACCCTGAACCAAAACGAGTAGCTCCAGCAGCAGCAAATTGTGTTTTCATTTCGTCAAACGATCCGAAAGCAGCATCAATAGCCGCAGCTAAATCGCCTGTTGGTGCGCCTCCAGCATTTGGAGCCATAACAGTCCAAAACAAAGAGTGGTTAAAATGTCCGCCACCATTGTTACGAACAGCACCTGAGTACTTAGATATGTTTTTACAAATATCTTCTATACTTAAATTTTCTGCATCGCTACCAGCAATTGCATCGTTTAGTTTTGATACGTAAGCAGCATGATGTTTTGAGTGGTGTATTTCCATTGTACGTGCATCTATTGTTGATTCAAGTGCATCGTACGCATACGGTAAATCTGGTAATTGAAAAGCCATAATATTAATGTATTTTGTGGTTAATGATTATTAATTTAGCTGTGCAAAGGTAGGTATTTGCTTTTGCTTATTAAAGTTAAATAAACTTAAATAATTTATGCGCTTTGTTGGTGTTGCTTTTTGCGGACTTTGTATTATTAGCTTTTCTGCTTGTTGGCCCAATGCCGAAGAACAGCAAAAGTTAGACGCAGCAAAAAAGGCAAAGTACGACTCATTATTTGGGGTGTTTCCTAAAACCGACACAACAGCGACAAGCATACCTTAAAGGCCAAAGGGGTTTAACCTAAAAAAAATCCCTTTCATCGAAAATTTCTCTCTTCTTAACGATTTGCCTTATAATAGTGTAGTATAGGCCTATATATTTACCCTATATGAACGCAAGCATCAACACCACCACCATGAAACACATAACCCTAGTAATCGTTAGCCTTTTGGTTTTTAGCTTTGGAAGCAAAGCCCAAAACTTAAACGGAAATAACATTAAAAACATATTTTATAAAGTTAAAACTAGCGAAAGACCCAATGAGCGAATTGTAAGCTACGCGCTTGAATTAAATAATGACTCACTGGTTATGTTTACTCTGGTGTATGACGTTAAAAATTCCAACGCCGAGGTAAGAGCACACAAGGTTAAGAAAACGTTGCAGTATTTTTTAAAGGATTACAATAGCGGAGCTGCTGCTGCAGTAAAATTGAGTGCAAACTATATGGCGGTATACAAGAAATCTAGTGATGTTGAGTATACAATGGTGTCTACAAACAAAAACATGAGCTTACGCTTTACAAAAAACGTTAATAAGAAAACATTATCCGATGGCAAAGTAGTACTTGAAGCGCTTAATGAATATAAGGCGGAAAGTAATCAAAGTGCAAACACTATTTACGGGGCGCAACTCAGCCTTAACTAAACGCATTTTTAAAACACAATATCAAGCTAGTAAAGCCGCGCTACTGTAATTGCAGTAATGCTGCTTTTAACATTTTATCCTTGCTTTGCATCACGGTATAATAACCGTAAGCGTTCCACATATTACGGGCAATTAACGCTTTTAAATGATGGGCCAACAAATCATCGTTACCCGCGGTGTGCACTTTTTCTCTTTCTATGCCTTTGCTACTACAGTAAGTATAAAACTCCTGCAATAAAGCCTCGCTTAAAGTAAATTGTTCGTTAAACAAATCGGCATTTTTAAATGCTTTTAATGTTTTGCGATGCCTGTTGGTATAAGAAAAAGCAAATTCGTTTAAGTAGCCCATGGCAACCACCTGGCTTAAGAACAACGACACAGATCCTGTATCAACCGGCACAAACACATCAGGTACAATACCACCTCCACCGTAAACTTTTTTACCCTTTGGTGTGGTAAAAACGAGTGAGTCAACCACCTTAATACTGTCTGCAGTTTCTAGCTCTCCGGTAACCGATCGGTTATAGGCCTCATTGTAATAATCTTCCGCACCGTTTTCATAGGTACGTTGTATACACCTACCCGTTGGGGTATAGTAACGTGCTTTGGTTAACCTTAATGCCGAGCCATCTTCAAACTGACTTTGCTCTTGTACCAAGCCCTTACCAAATGAGCGCCTGCCAATTATGGTTCCCCTATCATTGTCTTGAACGGCACCCGCCATAATTTCACTTGCAGAAGCCGAGTTGCCATCAATTAAAATAACCAGTGGTTGGGTTTTAAAACGACCTTTTTTAGTAGCAACATAGTCTTCTCGTGGACTTGATTTGCCTTCCGTATAAGCAATTTGCATACCTTCTTCTAATAGCTCATCGCACAACTTATTTGCCGCCGTTAACAAACCGCCTCCGTTACCACGCAAATCCAATACCAAAGCTTTCATGCCTTTTTTGTTTAATTTTTTGAGCGCATCCACAAATTCATCATGCGATGTTCTTGCAAAACGAGCTAGCTTAATATAGCCTATGCTATCGTTTAACATTTTAGATAAATCAATGCTATGAATTGGTATTTCACCACGGGTAATTGTAAACGGAATTAATTTTTTTTGACCTGTTCTTTTAACCGTAATTTTCACCTTGCTTCCTGCTTCTCCCTTTAAGGTAGTGGTTACATCTCTGTTAGTTGCACCAACACCTGCCAAGTTTTTACCTGCTGCTTTTATAATTTTATCACCTGCCAACACACCCATTTTTTCAGCAGGCCCACCACCAATCACCGCAATTACACAAAGCGTATCATCTATAATGCTAAACTGTATTCCCACCCCACTAAATTTTCCTTCTAAGGGATCTAAAGCATCTTGCAATTCGGCAGCAGAAATATAACTCGAATGAGGATCTAAATTTTGTAGCGTTTGAGCGATTATTTTGTCGGATAGGGCATTCATATCCACACTATCTACATACTGCTCTTGTATGTAATGCATGAGGCCCTCAACCTTACTATAAGGGTTAGTAGCGTCCATGGTTACCACACCTGGTTGGTTGGTTCTAAACGTGCTACCAATATAAATGCCCGCCATTAACAGCAAAGCAAAAACAATGGGCAGGTATATATAAAACTTGGGCCTATTCATGATAACAAATGAAACTTACGAAAGGGGCACTATGACTTAACATAACGAACCGCTTCTACCCCAAATTTATTTAAAAAGTCAACCCCTTCATCGCAAGGAATACCCTTATACGCTGCATAGGAATTTAAGTAGAACACTTTTTTTATGCCCATGGTAAATATTACACGGGCACAGGCAATACACGGTGATAGGGTTACATACAGTGTGGCCCCTTCTAAAGAAATGTTGTTTTTACAAGCATATAAAATAGCATTTTGTTCAGCGTGCAAGGCTAATGAACAACTGCCTTTACTATCGCGCGGGCAACCCTCTTCTGGCCATTCATGATCGCAATTGTGCGTGCCCGCAGGGGGGCCATTATATCCCAAGGAAATGATGCGTGTATCTTTGGTAAGCACCGCTCCCACCTGCGCTTTTACACAGTGCGATCGGTCGGCCAAATTAACGGCCAAATCCATGTAAATATCATCAAAGCTTGGTTTACTCATAACAATTAATACGCTAAGTTAGGCCCTAACCACCGTTCTGCTTCTTCTAAGCTCATTTTTTTTCTATTGGCATAATCTTCCACTTGGTCTTTATCTAATTTACCAACTCCAAAATAATGTGCTTCTGGGTGTGCAAAATAAATACCACTCACGGCAGCAGTTGGCACCATTGCCAAACTATCGGTTAAGGTAATGCCTGCGTTTTTTTCTACGTCTAACAGTTTAAACAAAGTTGGTTTTTCTGTATGGTCGGGTTGCGCCGGATAACCTGGCGCCGGACGAATACCCTTGTATTCTTCTTTAATTAATTCATTGTTGCTAAACGTTTCATCGCTGGCATAGCCCCAAATTTCTTTTCGTACTTTTTGGTGCATTAGTTCCGTAAACGCTTCCGCTAACCTATCCGCCAAAGCTTTCAACATGATGGCCGAATAGTCATCATGATCTGCTTCATAACGTGCCACATGCTCATCTATACCTATACCGGTTGTGCATGCAAAAGCGCCAATATAATCTTGTCCTTCCTCTTTGGGTTGTACAAAATCAGCTAAGGCTACATTGTATTTTCCTGCAGGTTTTTTTGTTTGCTGACGTATGGAATGAAAGGTGCATAACACCTCTTCACCATTTTCATCTAACACTTCTATATCATCATCGTTAACAGCATTTGCTGGAAATAAACCTATTACCGCATTGGCTTTTAACCATTTTTCATCTATTATTTGCTGCAACATTTTTTGTGCATCAGCAAACAATTTCTTGGCCTCCTCTCCTCTTTCAGGGTCGTCTAATATACGCGGATAAGCACCTTTCATTTCCCAACTGATAAAAAACGGCGTCCAATCTATATAGTCTACTACCTCTTTTAAATCGAAGTCTTCAAATACTTGTATGCCTAATTTTTTAGGTGCAACAGTTGCTGTTTTTGTCCAGTCGATCGGAAATTTATTAGCCCTTGCTTCTGCAATGCTTACAAATTTATTTTTCGATTTGGCGTTTTTATTTTGCTCTCTTACCCTGTCGTAATCTTTGTTTAGCTCTTGCACAAAATCGGCTTTCAGGTCTTCAGAAATTAAGCTACCTGCAACAGGTACAGATCTACTGGCATCATTAACATGTACAACAGGGTGTGAATAATGCGGTGCAATTTTAACCGCAGTATGCACTTTAGATGTAGTGGCCCCTCCAATCAATAACGGAATGGTAAAGCCTTCTCGCTCCATTTCTTTGGCCACGTGTACCATTTCATCTAATGACGGAGTTATTAATCCACTTAAACCAATCACATCTACATTATGATTTTTAGCTTCTTCTAATATTTTTTCTGGCGCTACCATAACGCCTAAATCTACAATCTCATAATTGTTACAAGCCAATACAACACCTACAATATTTTTACCAATATCGTGCACATCGCCTTTAACCGTGGCCATTAAAATTTTACCGCTATTGCTAGGTCCGGCAACATTTATATTGGCCTCTTTTTCGGCTTTTAAAAAAGGGTCTAAATAAGCTACTGCCTTCTTCATAACACGCGCACTTTTTACCACTTGTGGTAAAAACATTTTACCACTTCCAAACAAATCACCTACCACATTCATGCCCGCCATCAAGGGCCCTTCAATTACATTTAAAGGCTTGCCTAATTCTTTTCTGGCTTCTTCTGTATCCTCATCAATATATTCTACAATACCTTTTACCAAGGCATGTGTTATACGCTCTTGCACGCTTCCTTGTCGCCATGTTTCATCCTTAGTGTTTTTCTCAACGGAAGTGCCCTTTAATTTTTCTGCATGTTCAATTAACAACTCTGTTGCTTCATCGCTTCTATCAAACAAAACGTCTTCAACAAGTTTTAACAAATCTTTAGGCACATCGTCGTACACCTGCAGCATAGCAGGGTTTACAATACCCATATCCATACCACATTTAATGGCGTGGTATAAAAAGGCAGCGTGTATTGCTTCGCGCACTACATTGTTTCCTCTAAACGAAAACGACACATTACTTACCCCGCCACTTACATGTGCATGTGGTAAGTTTTCGCGTATCCATTTGGTGGCATCAAAAAAGTCGGTAGCATTTTTACGGTGCTCTTCCATACCTGTTGCCACCGGAAAAATATTCGGGTCAAAAATGATATCCTGCGGAGGAAAGTTCACTTCGTTTACCAAAATATCATAGGCCCTTTTACAAATTTCAATTCGCCTTTCATAGGTATCCGCCTGCCCTACTTCATCAAATGCCATTACAATAACAGCCGCGCCGTATTGTTTAATTTTATGTGCGTAATTAATAAAATTTTCCTCGCCTTCTTTTAAAGAAATAGAGTTCACAATTGCCTTGCCTTGCACACATTTTAATCCGGCCTCAATCACACTCCACTTTGAAGAGTCTATCATGATAGGCACACGTGAAATATCCGGTTCTGAAGCAATGAGGTTTAAGAATTTAACCATCACCTCTTCACTATCCAACATGCCTTCGTCAACGTTTATGTCGATTACTTGTGCGCCATTTTCTACTTGATCGCGTGCAATAGAAAGTGCCTCTTCGTACTCTTCATTTTTAATGAGTCGCAAGAACTTTTTTGACCCCGTAACGTTGGTACGTTCACCAACATTTAAGAAGTTACTTTCTGGTCTAATGGTTAGCGGTTCTAAACCACTTAAGTGCATTAGTTCATCGCGCTGTGGTTTTTTTCGCGGCTTACTTTCGGCTGCTAATTGCGCAATGCGATTTATATGATCGGGCGTTGTACCACAACACCCTCCTATTAAGTTTACAAATCCTGACTTTAAAAAGTCGTCAACCTGTTGCCCCATTTCATCCGCATCTTGGTCGTATTCGCCAAACTGATTAGGCAAGCCCGCATTTGGGTAAACGCTAACAAAAAAGGGGGCCTTTTCCGATAACTCAGAAACATAGGGCCTCATTTCTTTGGCGCCTAATGAGCAGTTTAAGCCCACACTTAATAAATCAATATGTGAAACAGAATTCAAAAATGCTTCTGTTGTTTGTCCTGATAAGGTTCTGCCACTAGCATCCGTAATAGTACCCGAAACCATAACCGGTAAACGCTTACCAATTTCTTTGGCGTGGTTTTCAATAGCAAACAATGCGGCTTTGGCATTCAGTGTATCAAAAATTGTTTCAACCAACAACAAGTCTGCACCACCATCTACCAAGCCCCTCACCTGTTCTTGGTAGGCCTCTACCAAGGCATCAAATGTAATGGCCCTAAAACCAGGATCGTTTACATCAGGAGAAATAGAAAGAGTTCTGTTTGTTGGCCCCATGGCACCTGCCACAAATTTGGCTATATCCTTTTTATCTGGGTTTTCTTCATAAAATTTTGCAATGGCCGCTTTTCCGTTTTTAGCTGCTTCAACATTTAACTCATAGGCCAACTCCTCCATGTTATAATCAGCCATACCAACAGAGGTGCTGCTAAAGGTATTAGTGGCAATAATATCTGCACCGGCATTTAAATAGCTTAAATGAATGGCCTGAATTATTTCTGGTTGAGTAATAGAAAGTAAATCGTTATTTCCTTTTAGGTCAGTTTCAAAATCGGCAAAACGTTTCCCCCTAAAGTCTTTTTCCTCTAGTTGGTATTCTTGTATCATAGTGCCCATGGCACCATCAATTACAAGTATGCGTTTTTCTAATTCTTTTCTTATATCTGACATATTTGCTCAAAAAAAAAGCCCTTCTTACGTATTATCGTCAGAGGAGCTTCATTATTATTTTTATTACTCTGACTTATCTGCATTTGTGAAAATCACAAATCAGGAATTAGCACCTTTCCATTACTGGGGTTGCTAAGGTTTCACCGGGCATGTCCCTCCACCTTTCTTGATAAGTACACGAAAAGCAAGCTTTTCGTTATTATTTAAACGTTACTACTAAAAGAACTTGTGCAAAGGTAATTAAAATATTTACAGCAAAGTGATTCTTTTGCAAGGTGCTTTTTATCCGTTTTGTTCCCTTACATTTCAACTACTAAAAACTCTACCCTCCTATTCAACTGGCGGCCTTCTTTAGTTTCGTTTGTGGCAATCGGTTGCGTTTCTCCGTAGCCCTTGGCGCTTAACCTACTCGCATCAATACCATGTGCTATTAAATAATTTACCACCGCATTTGCCCTATTGTGCGATAAGGTAAGGTTTGCGCTAGCAGCACCAACATTATCCGTATGCCCGCTAACCTCAATGCGTATGTTTGTGTTTTCCCTTAACAACTTCACAGCCCTATCCAGCTCCACAGCACTTTCAGGCTTTAAATCTGCTTTGGCTGTTTCAAAAAATATGTTGTTCAACACAATTTTTAAGCCTTTTTCTATTGGACTTAAAGCAATATTCTTTGTCATTTCTTTATAAGGTGTACCTACTGGAATATTAAAGTTGTTGGAGTAAAAGAAATAGTTTTCTTTTGCAATGGAAACGCTATAATGTTTGCCTTCAGGAAGCACTACCAAATAGCTACCCGTTGCCGAATTGCTTTGGCTTTTAGCAATGAGCTCTCCATTGCTCAAGTCTTCAACTAAAACTACGGCGCTAATAGCTTCTCCTGACTTTTGGTTGGTTACAACACCACTTACAATAACGGTAGGGGTTGGTTGTACTTTTTTGGGAATTGTTACTTCAAATAAATTCATCACATCGTTTCTTCTTTCTGAAGCCATATAAGCCACCTCCCCTGGCCCACCTATAGTAAAGTATAAGTCAGATTTATCTGTATTTACCGGGGTGCCCATATTCACAGGTTCTCCCCAAACATTGTTTTCAAACCTGCTAGTAAACACATCAAAGTCGCCAAAACCGGGGTGCCCCTTTGAGGCAAAATAAAGTGTTTTTCTATCGGCACTGATAAATGGCGATTTATCCTCAAATGGGGTGTTAATGATTGGCCCTAAGTTCTGCGGTGTACCCCAACGGTTATCATCAATTTTAATGGTAACATAAATATCTTCTTCACCATACCCTCCGCTTCTGCTTGAAGAAAAATAAATACGTTTGCCATCAGATGAAATGCTTGGTTGGGAATCCCAAGCTGCAGAATTAACCGTAGAGCCCATATTTACCGGTTGACTCCAAGTATTGCCTCGCAAATAAGAAATATACAAATCGCAACTACCTTGTGAATCCTTTCTTCCACAAGCAGTAAATACCATGGTTTGGCCATCAGCAGAAATGGCTGGCGCCCCCTCGTTGCTTATAGAGTTTAACGGTGGCGGAAGGAGTTGTGGTGTTTGCCACATGCCATTCTCTTTGTCGGTATAATACAAATCCTCGTCGCCTTCAGCATCATCGCCAATTTCCGCTAATAAGCCTCCAAATCGCGTACTGGTAAAATAAATTCGTCTACCATTAGGAATTGTTGATGGCATGTAGTCGTCTTGATTGCTATTAACGGCAATTCCTAAACTAATGGGTGGTGGCAACTCCGATTCGGCACTTTTTCGTACTACCGGACTTTCCCTAGCGTAACGTAACCGGCACTTACCTCTGCGTAAATGAATATCGTTATCTGCATATCTAATAACAAAACTGTTGTAGGCAATGGCCGCATTCATAAAGTCGCCTTGCTCTAAATAGGCTTCACCTAACTGATAATAAAACCAGGCGCTGTATTCTGGGTTAAGTGCTATTAGCTCATTAAAGTACTCTATAGCCATTTCGTTATCATCTATATATTTATATGAAAGAGCTAAATAATAAATGGCCTCCTCATCGGTATTTGATGCATCATATGCCTTTAATAATTTCGGAATGGCTTGTTCGTAACGCCCTTTGTCAAAAAACATTTTTCCTTCATCTAAATACATCTCATCCATGGATACAAGTTGTGCTGAAAGGTTTCCTATAAAGCAACACAAAAAAACAAGAGCAACAATTTTTTTCATAATAACTAATAAATAGTGAGCACTAAAAACAAAAAGCGATGAGGGCATTTTCCTCATCGCTTTTTAATAACTACAGCAATACGCTTATTTTGTTTTTAACTTGGTAACAGTTTTTTTCTCGTAAATGTAAACGAAGTTGCCATCTTTTGATAAAGCCACCCCTGCACCTTTACGGGCTTTAAATTGCTTGTATTTACATGTACGCAAATCAAAGCAAGCAATATCAGAACGCAAGGTTTTCATGATGGCATAATCACCAATAGCGTCGTGTAAAAACGATTTTTTGTATTTACCACTGCTATTTAATTTACCATCGCTAATGTTGTGTGCAGATACTCCTTTAGATCCAATTACTATTACTTGATCGTTGTAAACCATGATTTTCTCACCTCTTCCAATCCCGTCTTCTTTTAATTCTTTTTCATAGTTCATATCCCCAGTAGCAGCAACAATTGAATACAAAGCTTTACCACTTGAAACTATTACATTGCCCTCATTGGTAAAAGAGTTAGATATTCCTTTTTTAAAGCGTTCTGAACGCCACGCTGCTTCTCCGTTGCTGGTATTGATAGCCATTAAACCCCATGGTTTAACATCTGGATACCAAATTCTATCTTCGTACGAAATTGATACAGAACCATCAGCATTTTTAGTTGTTACCTTAACACGCGCTTGTGCTTCAACGGTACCACCTATTTGCAATATTATTTTATCGCCCGATTTCGCAATTACGGGTATAGCTCTTGCAGCTTTTATTTCAGCAGAAGTCCATAATAGTTTGCCAGAGTTTTTATCATACTTTTTTAAGTATTGTGACTTTGTGTTTGACATATCCAACACATACACATCGTCTCCGTCAAATAATGGCTCAGCTACAGCACCATACACCCCAAACCTAACCGCATCTTTTGGTGGGCGAATTACTTGTGCAGTAAAATCAAATGCCGCAGCCCACAGCTTGGCGCCTGTTTTAAAACTATACGTTTGTATACCGTTCATCTTTAATACCACCATATCATCTTCCAAGTCAAGCGTAAAAATAAACTCACGTGTAATGGCTTTACGCTCTGCTCTACCAATATATGCTTGCTCCCAAGCAATTTCCCCATTGGTTAAGTTTATTTTAGCTATTTGGTTTTTAAAGCCTGAAAACAACGCGCCTAAACCTGAAGGTTTAAAGTTAACAGCAACAATAAACCCGTCTTTCCAAACGTATTTACCAATTACACCTTTAAAGGTTGATGTGCTCCATTTTTCTTCACCAGTTCTAGCTTTAATAAAAACCAGCTTGTCTTTTAACGAAACAGCAAAGCCTTTTTCCTCTGCTATATAAACAATGTTATCTTCAGAAAGATTTTGGTACTTTTCTGTTGTCCATAAGAGTTCACCTGTTTTTAAGTCAACACAAGCAATTTGGTCTTTACCAACTTTTCTGTCGAATAAAAATATGATATCTCCTTCCCAAAAAGGTATTAGTACGTCTACCTTTCTTAATTTAGGGGCAATTTCCTTAAATGCTTTAGTCCATTTTACCTGCCCTGTAGAGTGGTCGAAAATTGATAGTTGTTTGTCTGAAGCTGCATAACTTACTTCTCCGTCCCCCTCTAGTCCGGTTCCATAACGGGTAATTTTGTGCTCTAGCTTTAACTCGTAAACAGACGTCATTTCGTCTTGAGCATAACCAGCTATACCAGCAATTAATAGTAATCCTAATAGTAGTTTTTTCATGATTGATTGGTTGTTTGTTTATTTATTAAAATTAAATTGATAACGGAATTTATAACTTTTGTTTTTAGGCATCTTAAAGCCCATTTTCATTTCCTTAATATAATCTGTTAACATATTTTGCACTTCAATACTACCTCCATCTCGGTTCACCACAAACACTGAGGCCACCTCTCCTTTGTTGCGTATAGTAATATCTATTACATAAGCTCCAGTAAAGTTGTTTTCTTTCGCCAGCAAGTCTAGGTCTCCACCTTCTTCCATCGCAGTTGTAAATACTTGTGCCGCGGTTGATATAATCTCTTTTTGATCGCTAATCAGGTTTTTTTGTGCGAATGATTGGGTGCTAAAAAAAGAACACAATAACGCAACAAGGCTTAGTTTAAGTCTGGTCTCCATAGTATCGTTTGGTTTCCTGTTGTAATAATTATTGAACGATTGGGTAAAAAAGCAAAGCTTGCTTTACCATCAACATACATTTGTTTTTTCATGCCCGCGAAAATGCGCTGGCGTGTATCAAACCTTGCCAACATTTTGCCGTTAGCGTAGTCATAAATATTTATTTGAGGAGCCATATCAAACGACACCACGCCAAAGAGTTTTTGAGTTTTGTTTTCGATAAAATCGGGTTCATAAGAGGCCAGTGAAACAAATGAAGTGCGTGCAGGTTCACCCGAAGGCATATCTATCGTATTAATATACCCTTGCCTACCAGCAGAGGAAACTTGCATTTTAAGATGGGGTATGCTGTAGCAAAATAATCGCTCTCCTTTTCTTGAAAACTGCAAACGGTATACAATATCGTAAAGCTCATTTACAGTTTTTATTTTTGTGAAGTTGCTTGTTTCGTAAAGGCTAATCATTTGCCTATACTTCATAGCCGGTTTTATTGCCTTTTTGTTATTTCGAATACTCGGCACGCCTTTTACCTGATCCAAAGTTGGCCTATGTGAAACCGCAATGGTAGAGCCGTCAGGGCTAATTGCCACAGAGTTGGTTGCATTAAGTACAGTAAAACTTTTGGTTTTTTTACCTGAAGGCAGCTCATAAAATGTTACCTCATCACCCGAAAGGGAAACAAAAAAACTTTCATCGTTGGCAATCTTTAATGAGTGTACATTGTTTACTTTTTTAACTACTTTTCCTGTAGTGGCGTCAACAATTTCAAAGGCGCCTTCTCTATCTTTATTGGGTGCCCAATCAATGGCAAAAATCCGCTGTAATAAAATATATTTTCCGGTTGTAGAATATGAAACCTTGCTTCCGGCATACCAATTACCAACATTAAATTCGTTTATAATTTTATCTTGCCTCCAATCATAAATGAACAAAGGTGTGCCTTGCATGCCAGCCATGGCAACGTGTTTGCCATCAGGAGAAATAGCAACACCCGTGCGCATAGTTTTATTTCCGCCAGCATGTAGCTGTTTAAAATCTACATTTTGTTGTGCTTTAGCAAACACCAGTATGCAAGCAAGCAGAAACGTGAAAATATTCTTTATGTTGAATAGGCCCAGCATAATTTAGGAGCAAATCTATATAATTTTTTTATTGCTACAAGTGAGTTTGTTAGGCAATAATCATGTTGTTAATCATATTTTAACATTAAATCAATTTACTTCGTATAACTGCACAACTCTTTCAACGATAATTTGTATCGCAATATCGATTGGTAGTAAGCAATATGTGTTTAATAACATATATTTGTACCGCACAACCAGCCATAAGTATAATGGATTTACACCTACATTTTATATTGCTTAACTCCGATTTTAATCAGTCTATTGCCGACGATTTTAATGACGGCGATGAATCGGAAGACAACGTAAAACGAGTTTGGGAAGATGAGTTAAAAGTTGCACAATCTGTAGTGGCACATAAAATTAGTCATAACCAAACCTATACCTTGGCGGGGTTTTATGGCGATGATAAGCCCTTTGAGTTTAAAATTCCGAATGTAAGTTTAATTGAATGCGAAACAAATAGCGGTGAAAATATTAAGTTTGCGGTTTCAAAAAAACTGATAAAATCAATTGATAAAAATATAAACGAAGAAAAAAACGAAGGCCATATTACGGTGTACTTAAAGGACAGCACACCGCTAGAAAACCCTGTTAGTGGGGTGTATATAGATAAGGCCGATTTTCCAAAGGAGTTGTTACAATAAGCGAATTATGGATAAGTTATCTTTTTTAAAAGACGAGCTGCCTACATTAATGGCGAAACTAAAAGCAGGCGATAAAGGAAATTGGGGGGTGCTAACCGCCCAAGGAATGGTGGAACATTTAGGCGATGCTTTGCGTGAAGCAAACGGCAAAACACCTATTAAAACACTTACGCCTCCGGACAAATTGGAGAAGGCAAAAAGTTTTGCCATGAGCGATAAACCATTTAAAGAAAACACAAAAAACAGTATGATGAGCGCAGAGCCCGCTCAACTAAACTTTATAAGTATTGATGCTGCAATTGTTGATTACCAAAAAGAAATAAAAGCGTTTATTAAGCACTTTAAAGGGAAAGAAGAGTCAACGCTACCCAACCCCTTTTTTGGCGATTTAAACTTTGCCGAATGGACACATTTGCTCCACAAACACGCAACACATCATTGCAAACAGTTTAACCTATTGTAACATGCTTAGCAACGAAGAAGCTTTACGTTATTCACGCCAAATTCGCTTAGACGAAATTGGGGTTGAGGGACAAGAAAAGCTTCAAGGTGCTAAAGTGTTGGTAATTGGTGCTGGTGGTTTAGGTTGTCCTGTTTTACAGTATTTAAGTGCTGCTGGTGTAGGTACTATTGGTGTAGTTGATTTTGATGTAGTGAGTGCTACCAATTTACACCGGCAGGTATTGTTTAGCCAGGCCGATGTGGGCAAAGAAAAAGTGGCTTGTGCCATTGATGTGCTTTCTAAACAAAATCCTTTTGTAAAATTTGTTCCGCACACAAAAGGTATAAATAACAACAATGCCTTAGAAATAATTAAAGATTACGATTTGGTAATTGACGGTACCGACAATTTTTCTACCCGATATTTAGTTAACGACGCTTGTGTATTATTAAACAAAACATTGGTATACGGTTCCATTTCTAAATTTGAAGGGCAGGTATCTTTATTTAACGCACCCACTTCAAATGATGAACGTGGACCTAATTACCGTTGTTTATTTCCAGAGCCCCCTTCGCCCGAATCGGCACCTAACTGTTCGGAGGTTGGCGTGTTGGGTATATTGCCAGGCATAATTGGTTGCCTGCAAGCCAATGAAGCCATAAAGTATATAACCGGTGCTGGCCAAAACTTAATTGGTAAACTGTTTGTATTCAACGCTTTAAATATGAGTAGTTACAATATAACTTTTGGTAAGGCCGAGGAGTTTGCTGGCCCAGAAAATTTTGACGAATTAGAAGACTTTGATTACGATTATTTTTGCAGCGCAAATCAAGAGTCGGATAAAGAGGTTACTACCCAAGAACTTAAAAGCTTAATGGAAAATAATCGGGACACCATTAGCGTTATTGATATAAGAGAAGAAGGAGAATTGCCAACTACTGAAGGTTTGAGTGATCAGCAAATGCCTTTTAGTACTTTTGTAGATAACAAACACAAACTGCCTGAAAACAAACAACTTATACTGGTTTGTAACAGTGGCAACAGAAGTCTAAATGCAATAGAGGCCTTTAATAATGAAGGTTTTGATGATGTTGTAAGTTTAAAAGGTGGCATTGAAGACTGGCTAAGTACACCATAAAAGCTATGGAAACCGAAAACAAATCAGCACTTGCACAAGGGGTTAAATTGGTTGGTATTGGCAAGCACGGTAGCAAAAAGCTGCCTGTAGCACTTATTACCCAAATTAAAGATGAGTTGCTTTTGGGCCAACAGCCCGACATATTAGTAGGAGCATTTGTAGGCGCCTTGCTTATGAAGGATATTGATGATGAACTGCTTGTATTAGAAGAATATTTAGGTGCAGGAGCTTTTAGCAACCATCAAATTATTTGGGATAATTTATTGGAAGGCACACCAACCTATTTGCACGGTTCTGCCCTTAAGTTAATGGCAAAGGATACGCTCTCTGAAACTGAAGCCTTGGAATTGGGAAAGTTTTTATTGTCCAATGAAAGTGGTGAAGCATTTCGTGGGTTAGCCGTAAGCATTTTACGCATTCGTTACGAAACCATGGACGAATACAAAGGCTTATTTGATGCAATTGTTGCTAACCAAGCTAAAATATTACACCCAATAGAAAGGCTAAATATTCAACTTTCAGAACCTTTTGATGGCGTAGATAGATCCTATATGATTACTCCAAACATTGTTGAATTTTTGCAACAAAAAGGTCATAAAGTTGTTGTTTCTTGTGGCCGCTCTTCCGGCCCAAAAAACGTCATCAACAGCTGGGATATTTATAAGGCATTAGGGGCAAATTTTATACAACCCGATGAAAAGTTGGACGATGAGCAACCAAAATTTGGACAAGTTTTTGATCAAAAAGATCTATATCCAGCATTGGATGGTTGGGTAGATAAAAGACGCGTTATAATGAAGCGCCCCTTTTTAGCCACCCTCGAAAAAGTATTGAATCCGCTTGGGGTTGATACTTTAATTACTTCTGTTTTTCATATTCCCTATCTAGAAAAAATGCTGCATTTAGGTTTTATGGCTGGCTTTAAAAATGTGTTGGTTCTAAAACGCGGACAAGAAGGAACCTTAGGTCCTTCCCTAGCAAAAGCAACCGGCTTATTATGTGCAACACGTACCAGTAATGGAAACATTATAAAGCATGAAATTGATGGACGAGAAGAGCGTTTTAATGCCTTTAAAATGGAAAGTGATGATGATATAAGTGAGCCAACAATACAGGACAATTTAAAACTTGTACATGCATTTTCAGATGAGGGAAGTTCAGGAAACGAAGCATTTGATAAACGGATAGCGTTTGCATCTCAACTTTACCTAGAAGGACTTGACTGGTTGGCTGCTAATCAATAAAACCATGACCGTATAAATTAGTATTTAAACCTTCCCCGCTTACCAGCGGGATTAGTTTAAAAGCTAGTTTGAGTCTGCTGCAACACGACTATTCAAAATAGAGTTTCACTAAAAATTTTGTTAGCCCCTTTATTATCAATACTTTTGTCCGCTTTTTAGCCTTAACCACATGTTTAAAGAATACGATGTAATAGTAGTTGGTGGCGGCCATGCTGGCTGTGAAGCTGCGGCAGCCGCAGCCAATATGGGCTCTTCTACCCTATTGGTAACTATGAACATGCAAAACATTGCCCAAATGAGTTGCAACCCGGCCATGGGTGGTATTGCTAAGGGTCAAATTGTGCGCGAAATTGATGCTATGGGGGGCTATTCCGGCATTGTTTCCGATAAATCGGCCATACAGTTTAGAATGCTAAACATGTCGAAAGGACCCGCTATGTGGAGCCCAAGAACCCAAAATGATAGAATGCGTTTTGCGGAAGAATGGCGCTTACTTTTAGAGGCTACGCCTAACGTTGATTTTTGGCAAGATATGGTACAAGAATTAATTGTAGAGGATGGGAAAGTATGCGGTGTAAAAACCGGCATGGATGTTGAAATAAGAGGCAAAGCAGTTATACTAACCAACGGTACTTTTTTAAATGGTTTAATTCATTTAGGAGAGAAAAATTATGGAGGTGGGCGCGCAGGCGAAGGGGCTGCAAAAGGGATAACAGAACAATTAATTGAATTAGGTTTTGAGGCAGGAAGAATGAAAACCGGAACCCCTCCTCGGGTAGATGGTCGCTCCTTGGATTATTCCAAAATGGAGGTGCAACATGGCGATGAACAGCCAAATAAGTTCTCCTATTTAGATGCCCAACAGTTTCATTTTAAAGCCGAAAAAACGGATGAATATGCTGGTGGACCAGAAGGACAAGTTCCGTGTTTTATGACTTACACTAATCAGGCAGTACATGATATTTTAAAAACAGGCTTTGAAAAGTCGCCCATGTTTGCGGGTAGGATTCAAGGAAAAGGGCCCCGTTATTGCCCAAGTATTGAAGATAAAATTACCCGCTTTGCAGAACGTGAAAGGCATCAAATATTTGTAGAGCCAGAAGGGTGGAATACAGTAGAAGTTTATGTAAACGGGTTCTCTACTTCGTTACCAGAAGATGTGCAATACAAAGCCTTAAAATTGATTCCAGGTTTTGAGAATGTAAAAATGTTTAGGCCCGGATATGCTATAGAATACGATTATTTTCCGCCCCAGCAATTACAATTAACCCTTGAAACAAAGCGCGTAAACAACCTGTATTTTGCGGGGCAAATAAATGGAACTACGGGCTATGAAGAAGCAGCCTGCCAAGGTTTAATGGCGGGCATTAATGCTCACCTTAAAATAAACAACAAGGAGCCGTTTATACTACAACGCTCTGAGGCCTATATAGGCGTTTTAATAGACGATTTGGTAACAAAAGGTACCGAAGAACCCTACCGTATGTTTACCTCACGTGCAGAGTATAGAATACTGCTTAGACAAGACAATGCAGATATACGATTAACCCCTAAAGCACATGCATTAGGTTTGGCTTCAAAAGAGCGTTTAGATAACGTCCGTAAAAAAGAAGCGGACACCCAAGAGGTGATTACTTACTTTAAAAAGCAAAGCATTTCACCTGATGATATGAACCCTATTTTAGCGGAATTAAATTCTGCTCCGTTAAGTCAGAAAGTAAAAATGTATAGCGTAATAACGCGCCCAAATTTAAAGTTGGAGCATTTTGCGCAAGCATCAGAAAACACAAAAACTTTCTTAAATAATTATTCAAAAGAGAGCCTAGAACAAGCTGAAATTTTGATGAAATACGAAGGATATATTTCTAAAGAACACGAACTGGCTGACAAGCAAACCAAACTTGAGGAC
>CAXHCC010000002.1:0-40226 GCA_964014945.1 uncultured bacterium
ATTATTCCGGGTCTCGTGGGCTCGGAGATGTGTATAAGAGACAGAATAAACGTGCAGCCTCATGATCTGCTTCCATACGCATATACGTTGCTTGTGCAGCTGGTGCTTTATTAATTGGTGTTTTAAAATCTTCCAAATCAACTTTACCTGTTTTAGATAAAATCTCCTTGGTTCTTTCTAAAGTAGCTTGCTGTACGCCTAAGGACATAGCCCCCACAAACGGACGGGTATTATCAAAGGTTTCCATTACACCAGCAAAGCCTTTCTTAATGTCAATTTCCGGACTTCCTAAAACGTTTGCTGCTGGCACTCTACAATCAGTAAATACAATAGCAGCTGTATCAGATGCTCTAATACCTAGCTTTTTCTCTACTCTATCAAGGTGCATACCTGGCGTTCCGTGCTCCACCACAAATGATTTAATAGCAGCACGACCTAAACTTTTATCTAAAGTAGCCCATACCACTACCACATCACAACGCTCACCAGCAGTAATAAATATTTTTTCACCGTTTAGGATATATTCGTCGCCATCTTTTACAGCAGTAGCACAAATAGCAGCAGAATCTGAACCAAAGTTAGGCTCAGTAATGGCCATGGCAGCCCATTTACCGCCAAAACGCTTTAACTGCTCTTCGTTAGCTACTGCCGCTATAGCGGCATTACCTAAACCTTGACCCGGAAAGGTTAATAACATACCTACATCGCCATATCCAATACCTTGAATATTTAAGCAACTGGCCATATTACCACCATTTTTATTGGAATCATCTTTTTTATCAACTTTTGAAGATGCACCATCAATGGCACCTCCTGTTGCGTCGTTAATAGCATCTAAACCCTTTGCCAATAAACCCAATGGCTTAGGGAAGGTGTGTTCTGCTAAATCATACTTCCTTGAATAAGGTCGCATCATTATTTCCGCAGCACCATAAGCACCTGCTAAAACGCCTTTATATTTTTTTGGAACTTCTAAATTCATCTTATCAAATATTTGTTAAGTGTAATAGGTAAATTATATGTGTACACCGTTATGAGCAATTGCAACTGCTCTTAAGTCTCTGTACCAACGTTGAACAGGAAAATCTCTAATATACCCGTGTCCACCTAATAATTGCACACCACTACTACCAATTTCCATACTCTTATCGCTACACATAATGTGTGCTAAATATGTTTCTTTTGCAAATGGTAACCCTTGTTCTGCTCTTGAAACAGCACGTTGCGTTAAAATACGCATACTATCCATTTCAATTTTAATATCAGAAATGATGAAAGCTACTGCCTGACGGTGAGAAATTGGCTCACCAAATGCTACTCTATCGTTAGCATAAGGAATCACGTAATCTAATACCCCTTGGCAACATCCCACTGCCAATGAGCACCATCCTAATTTATTGTAGTTCACAAAATCTTCGTAGTTAAACGCATCACCACCACCTAACATAGCAGAAGCATCTACTTCAACATCTTTAAGTGTTAGTTTACCTAATTGAGCAGAGTTTAAGCCCATACCTTTATCTTCAGTAATGGTTAAACCAGCAGCACCTTTATCTACGATAAACGCTTGCGGGCCATTGTCTGTATCAGCAACAACTATAAAATACTCAGCAACACTTGCCAATGGCACCATGTTTTTAACACCGTTTATTTTATATCCGTTACCCGATTTGGTTGCTTTAGTACTTAACTCATAAGGAGAGAAAAGTGGACTTGGCTCGTTAACTGCCATAGAAGTTTGTGGGAATCCTGCTTCGTTCAAGTAAGCTGGCACCAATTCTTTTTGTTGTGCCTCTGTACCCCATTCGATAATTGCATTTAATACACTAAGAGGTGTATATAATGCTAATGCCATTCCTAAGTCGCCATGCGCTAAGGTTTCTAATACCATCATTTGTGTAACGGTAGATTTTTCTTTCATCATACCGCCTAAGCTTTCAGGCACTAGGTATAATACCAAACCAAGCTCACTAAAACCATTTCTGATTTCATCACTAACAACAAAAACCTCATCCGTTTTTTCAGCTGCTTCACGTACTATACTCGCAAAAGACTTAACCGCCTCACGCACCATTTCTTGCTCTTCCGTGTAGTTTAAGTCAAATAAATCTGCTTTCGCTTTTGGATTTAAACGTGTTGCTGAACTTGCACCTCCACCGCTAAAAACTTTTTGTGCCATCATGGCCATTTTAGTGCCATTATAAGCACCAAAATAAATCAACTTTTCCATTTTACTTCTTAAGCCGATAGATTCAGCAAAATCTGAATTAAGCATACTGTCAAATTTGAGCATTCTTTCTGCCCACTTTTTGTTGGTAGCGCCACCCGTTAATGATGAAATTTCAATTCCCATTTTTGTTTAATTTAATTTGTAATTAATTGTATATGTATTTATCTTTTTAAAAACTATTGCGCATTAGAACGCAGTCCATTTATAACTTATGGAGCACCAATAATAGAAATAATTTTATTCAAATCACAGCAATTGAGCAATTAATTGTTATGTAAGCATAATAATTATGGTTTAATACGTATTTTCCTGATGTAAGTCATGTATTTTTGCCTATAAACACAATATATACAGCCGATTGTTGTTAGTTTGGTATAACTTTTGAAGTATTGGTTACGTATCATATAAACGCAAGTATATAAGGTCATGAAAAAAACGGTTATCATAAGTTTAAGTGTTGTACTAGCCCTCGTTGGTATATCTTTTACCCAAGAGGCTACCTTTCCCCATTATGCAGAAAATACAACCCGAGTAGAACTACCACAAGTAAAAAACACAGCATTTAAACGTGGAGAAAAAGTAAGTTACCGCTTGCATTATGGTTTTATTGATGCGGGTAAAGGCACCTTAACGGTTACTAACGAAGAAAAAAAGTTTGGTTCACGTAAAACCTTTCATGTGGTGGGTGTAGCTTCTACACAAGGGGTTAGCGATTGGTTTTTTAAGGTACGCGATAGGTATGAATCCTATATAGATGAAAAGGCCATCATTCCTTGGCGCTTTATTCGTCATGTAGATGAAGGGGGCTATAAGTTTAGCCAAGACTATTTTTTTAACCATTATTTAAGTAAGGTTACCACACAAAAAAAGGAAGTGTTTAGCATTACACCTGGCATGCAGGATATGTTTTCGGCTTTTTACAGAGCGCGTAACTTAGATTATAGCAATGTTAAAAAAGGAGATGTATTTACCATTGATTGCTTTGTAGATGAAGAAGTGTTCCCTATTAAAATAAAGTACATAGGACGTAAAACGGTTAAAACAAAAATTGGCAAATTCAAATGTTTGCAGTTTAGGCCCATCATTCAAACAGGCCGAATATTTAAAGACGAAGAAGATTTAAATATGTGGATTTCAGATGACGGCAACCATATACCTATTAAAGTAAAAGCGGATATTTTGTTTGGTTCTATACAAATAGAAATTACCGACTATGAAGGCTTGGCCAACCCAATTGCCAAGGTGAAATAATTGCTAACTTGGCAAGCTATTAGCACAGCCAAATGAAATCATTACACAATAAAACAGTTTTAGTTACTGGTGCTGCTGGCGGTTTTGGACAAGCGTTTACAACCCAATTAATACAATTGGGTGCGCATGTTTTAATTACTGATAGAGATGCCAAGGTATTGGAACAATTGATGACCGAAAGTCATCCAGGTCCTGGTAAAATAATTGGTGCTTTTGCGGCAGATCTTTCAACCAGAGAAGGGTGTTTAAGTTGCTTTGAAAAAGCCATTGCCATTGCACCAGAAATTGATTACCTAATTAATAACGCGGGGCTAATTACCTATGGGTATTTTGATGAAACACCTTTAGAAAAAATTGACCTACTCATGCAAGTAAACGTTCTCGCACCTTTGTATTTAAGCCATGCATTTATTAATCAATATAAAACCAGAGGAAGTGGACATATTGTAACTATTTCTTCTGTTTCAGGTTTTGTAGGCACTGCACAATCGTTAGCTTATGGAGCATCTAAATTTGCCATGCGTGGTTTTGGTATGTCCTTACAAAAAGAAGTAAAACGCTACAACATGCAGGTAAGCAATGTATACCCCTTTTATTCTAAAACGGGTTTATTAAATGAAGCGCCTGTAGGCAATAGTACAGTTAGTTCGTTACCCGGATTTTTGTATGACAGTCCTGATACCATAGTAAAAGCTACCATTAAGGGTATGCGTAAAAATAAGTTACACATTTACCCAGGCATAATTTCACCGCTCATTTATTTTGCCAGTAGGTTTTGGCCTATAGTGGGTAAAATGTCTAATTAAATATGCCGCCAGTTTTACTTGCTTGCATTCTGGATAACTCGTATATTTAGTAGGTATGCCAACAACCGAAACCCCTTTAGAATACACCTTAACCCATACGCATAAAGCCGACATGTTTGCCTTTATGCAGCAACATCCCGATAGTTATGAGGAGGCGTTTAAGTTGGCCATTTCCAATAAGCAACCTTATGCTTGGCGGGCAGCTTGGTTGCTATGGAGTTGCTTATCAAAAAACGATAAACGGGTACGCAAGCACATACCTAAAATATTAAAAGCTATTCCTGAAAAAGCAGATGGCCACCAACGAGAACTGGTGAAAATTTTAAGCTTAATGGATTTAAATGAAGATGCGCAAGGAACGTTGTTTGATATTTGTTTGAACCTGTGGAAAAGCATCGAAAAAAAACCATCGGTACGTTATATTGCTTTTCAATACTTGGCTAAAACCGCTCAACAACATCCCGACTTAGTAACTGAAATAAAATACTATACGCAAAAGGAATACTTGGTTACGCTATCACCTGGCGTGCGTCGTGCAATAAACAAGTTGCTTACCTCTTTAAGCTAAATTAAGCAAGCCCTACTCCTCTACCACCAACAATTGGTTGCACACCGCATAGCTCAGTAACTCTTTGCTGTGCTTTTTATAGGAAACAATGCGGCTATTATCAAAGGGTTCTATTTGATCCACTTTCAAAACCGCACCCAACTTAATCTCTTTACGATTAAGGTATTTTATAAATTCCGCTGAACTATCCCTGAGTGCTTTTAGCACCACCTTTTTACCTGCTTGTACTTTCGCCAAGGGTATATAGGTAATGCTTTCAATTTTTCCGTTCTTATCTGGTATGGGCGATCCATGTGGATCGTTTTTAGGGTAACCCAGCAACTCATCTACCCTATCAAAAAACGATTCCGACTTTAAGTGCTCCATATCTTCAGCAATGGCATGCACCTCTTCCCATCCAAATCCCATGATGTTACTTAAAAATAGTTCAGATAGGCGATGCTTTCTTATAATGTTAGAAGCTTGTTTTAATCCCTGCTTGGTTAAGTATAAAGGTTTGTACTTTTCATATTTTACCCAACCCATTACCTGCAACTTCTTCACCATATCATTCACCGTTGGTTTACTTACCTCCATTTCTTTACCCAAGTTGGTTATAGAAATGGCCGCATCCTTCTGGTGTAAATAGTAAAGCGCCTTTAAGTAATTCTCTTTGGTTTGAGTAGCCATAATTAGGTATTTTTTACAAATATACTAAAGAGAACTATAATTATTTTGTTAGTCTAGTCTAACTTTTTATATTTGCACAGCAAAACAAAAAACCACCACCATGAAAACTCTTGGCAACCTATTTTTTGTGTGCCTGCTTTTAGTTTGTTTCACCCACTCTCTATACGCACAAAACGCCTCCATAAGTGGCACGGTATCTGACAGTACTGGCGTTTTACCATTTGCTACTATCCATTTAAAAGGAACCAACTTTGGTGCATCGGCCAACGAAAAGGGGATTTATAATTTGCAAAACTTACCTGCAGGTGATTATGAGTTAGTAGCTTCTTTTATTGCTTATACTCCACAAGTAAAAAAAATTACACTTTCGGCTAATAGTAACATCACTGTTAACTTTACACTGCAAACAAACCCTAATATGTTGGATGAGGTAGTAGTATCGGCCACCATGAAACCTGTTTCTAAGTTAGAAAGCCCAGTGCCTGTTGAAGTGTACACCCCTGCTTTTTTTAAAACCAACCCTACCCCATCGGTATATGAAGCCCTGCAAAATGTAAACGGTGTGCGGCCGCAAGTAAACTGTGCTGTATGCAATACCGGTGATATTCACATCAACGGTTTAGAAGGGGCTTATTCTATGGTGATGATAGACGGCATGCCTATAGTTAGTGGTTTGTCTACCGTGTACGGTTTAAGTGGCATTCCACAATCACTTATTCAACGAATTGAAATAGTAAAAGGACCTGCCAGTACACTGTATGGTTCAGAAGCAGTGGGCGGTTTGGTAAATGTAATTACCAAAACCACCAAGAACGCACCTGTTTTTTCTGCTGATGCTTTTGCCAGCGATTGGGGAGAAGTAAATGCAGATGTTTCCTCCAAATTTAACTTGGGTAAAAAAGCGTCGTCCATAGTGGGGGTTAACTACTTTAACTTTAACCAGCGTGTAGATAAAAACAAGGACAACTTTACCGACTTGGCTTTGCAAGACCGTGTTTCCATATTTAATAAATGGGACTTTAGCAGAAAAGAAAACCGAGTTTTTTCTTTGGCGGGTCGTTATGTGTATGAGGACCGTTTAGGGGGTGATATAAATTGGCGTAAAGAATTTAGAGGCGGTGATAGTTTATACGGAGAAAGCATATATACCAGCAGGTGGGAATTATTTGGAACCTATCAATTGCCGCTTAAAGAACGGGTGTTGTTTCAGTTTAGCGGTAACGCACACGATCAAAATTCGGTATATGGAGACACCTGGTACTTGGCCGATCAAAAAATATTGTTTGGTCAACTAACATGGAACAAAACTATTGGTAAAAAACATGATTTACTATTGGGTAACCCAATGCGTTATACTTACTATGACGACAACACCCCTGCTACTGCCAGTGCTGATACACTTAACCCAAGCAATAAACCAACGCATACCTATTTACCAGGCATTTTTGTACAAGACGAATGGACGCTCAACAACTACAATAAGTTATTGCTAGGCATGCGATACGATTATAATTCCGTTCATGGCAATATTTTTACACCTCGTTTTAATTATAAATGGTCGTCCAAAAACAAATTAAATGTGTTACGCTTTGGTTTTGGAACGGGGTATAGAGTAGCCAATGTTTTTACAGAAGACCATGCCGCATTAACAGGTGCCCGAGAAGTGGTTTTTCTTTCCAATTTAAATCCAGAAACATCTTATAACGGTAACGTTAATTATGTTAAAAAAATTTACACCAAAAATGATTGGTTTATAGGTATTGATGCATCCTTGTTCTACACCTACTTTAACAACAAAATTTTTGCTGATTATGATACCGACCCAAGTAAAATAATTTACGACAACTTAAGTGGATATGCGGTTTCCAATGGCGTATCAAGTAATTTTGATATAGCGTATAAAAACGTAAAATTGCTTATGGGTGCTACCCTAATGGATGTGTATAGCGTTGAAAATAATGTAAGACGCCGACAAGAATTAACCGAACAATTTACCGGTACGTGGACATTGAGTTATGACTTCAAAAGCATCGGTTTAGCTATTGATTACACAGGAAATATATACAGCCCAATGGAATTACCAACCCAAGACACAGATACTTTTGATGATCCACGACCGTCACAATCACCTTGGTGGAGTATGCAAAACATACAGCTCACCAAAAAGCTGGGCACGCGTTGGGAGCTTTATGGTGGTGTAAAAAACTTGTTAAATTGGACGCCGTGGCAAAACCTATCGGCACCATACTTGGGCAATACGGTCGACCCGTTTGAGAAAAACACGGCTCCTAATCAATTGGTGTTCGACCCAGCTTATGTGTATGCTCCCAACCAAGGAATTCGTTCTTTTTTTGGAATCCGTTATTTGGTTAAATAATGAAGAGACTAAAAACCATCAGTTGTGTACTTAGTTTAGTAGGTATCTTTTTATTGAATACTGCTTACGCCCAATTACATGAAGTTGCCTTTGAAGAGTTGGACAGCTTACTGCTACAACAAGACAAAAACATCGTGGTGTTCATTCATACCGACTGGTGCAAGTTTTGCAAAAAAATGGAAGCGACCACCTTTAATAACGACAGTGTTATTACCCTGTTAAACGAGCAGTTTTACTTTGTAAAAGTAAATGGAGAAACTAAAAAGGATATCCGTTTCCGCAACCGAACTTTTTCATTTAAACCTTCTGGAGGCAGCTCAGGTATACATGAACTAGCCGAGCAATTGGGCACTATTAAAGGGCAACTTAATTATCCTACTATTAGCATAGTTAACAAGCAAAACGAAATTATTTTTCAGTACGGCGGGTATTTGGATGCCCAAGCCTTGTTGGCTGTACTCCAATCGCTTTAGTTAGGAGGAAATTACGCGCTTAGTATTTTGGTACCCTATCAGAAACCGTTCCTACGGTTTGTAATACTTTTAACATTTCCTCTATTTGGTCAGGACCAAAAAACTTTTCATGATGCCTAGGATATACCACACCTTTTCTTTTTTCAAAATGGTTTAAAGGACACCAAGAAGATTCTATTTGTTCTAAGCCAGTATCAAAACGCAAAACGGCGTTTTTAACAACACGAATCCACCATTTAATAAACCCACTATGGTTTTTAGCGTAATCTTCTTTTTTTAAAATTTTAGACGCTTGCAGCCAACTAACTCTATGCATTCCTAATGGTGTGGCTACCATTACATCGTATATAAAATGCAAGCAAAACTCCACAAAAACTAATAAGGGTAAGTAAGCAATCATAATAGGTATAACTATTAATTTTTTTGCAAAACTTATCTTGTTCATTTTAGCCACTTCATCTATTTCCACATTTATCATTGTGCAAATACCGTTGGCATAACCGCAAAACTGACAATTTAATTTATCAAACCACGAAAGCTCTTCAATACGATGCCTGTCAATTATTACAAAATCGGCCCAATGGATTATTCTAGTACCAAAAATTGGTCGTAAAACTACTTGGTACAAAAACAAGGATACCGTAAAATATACGATGATTAATGGCGGCACACACATATACATGGAAAATCCACCAACTAGCACTCTTATAAATCCTATTCTTGATACGTGACTGCCAAATATGGGAGACAATAATGAAAACTGCTTTGCCATAGTCTTAAAAATTTTAAGCAAATATAGTTCATTTTGTTAAATAATTATAGTTGTATATAATTTTATATTCGACAATACCTACAAGGCCAGGTTGTTATTGGAGAAATACTCACCTAACAAAAAAAGTGTGTACTCAGGAGCACTTCACACCAAAGCGCTGCTCAAAACCTACAATACCTTGCAAGCCTCCGGTGTGTACAGCCACCACTTTTTTTGCATTAGAAAGTTGTCCTTTTTTAAGGAGGTCTATTACACCATATAGTTGCTTGCCTGTGTAAATAGGATCAAGCTGAACAGCATACTTTTCTTTAAATTCTCTAATAAAGTAAAGAAGTTCATCGTTCCATTTTACAAAGCCGCCAAAATGGTAGTCCTCTATTACTTTAAAATTGGTAGGGCAAGGTGCGCCATAAGTTGCTTCGTAAAGCTGCTTAATTTCCGTTTCCATAAACCCACCTTTAAGTACCGGAAACACCAATAGTTGTTGGTGAGGTTTTAGCGCTCGTAACATGCCAGCTGCCGTTGCACCTGTTCCTGCATCAACAGTAATAATATCAAAGTCCATGGTTATTTCATGCACAATAGCTTCACAGCCCAACACCCCGTATTTAGATGCACCACCTTCTGGTACTAATAATATATTATCCTTAACAACTACCTCTCTTACATCTCTTGCTCTCTCCTTAAAACTTGTTCGGCTCAGAAACTCCAATTCCATTCCTTCTGCTTCGCAAAATTGCAATGTTGGGTTTGCTACCTTTTCTCCACGAACATAACCTTTAGTTTTTATACTAAACATATTACCGATGGCGGCTACCGCAGGCAACAAATTAGAGTAGGCACCACCAAATGTTTCTATGGTATGGATGTTGTTTTCAGTTGCAAAGTTTACATGTTCCTTTAATTTGCGCCACTTGTTTCCAGAAACATCCTTGTGAATAAGATCGTCCCTTTTTAGGTACAAACTAATCCCATTAATATCATCAAGCTTTTGAAGTATACTTTTAGATAAATCCACCAACGTAATTTTTTCTGTAAAGGTAACAGTAAATGCCTAGCTGTATTGTTTTAAAACGGCATTCACTTGTGAAAGATAAGATGAACCAAAAAGGTTTACATGTACCAGCAAAGGATATAAATTGCACATAGTCATTCGGTCTTGCCATCCATCATTTAGTGGATATTCCTCATTGTATGCTTCATACAAACGCCCATCAAATCCACCAAACAATTGCGTCATGGCAATATCCATTTCTCTATGGCCATAGTAAACAGCTGGGTCCATAATCATTGGTTCACCTGCAGCTGTTACCATATAATTTCCCGACCATAAATCGCCATGCAACAGGGCAGGTGGTTCATTAGGAAATATATTTTCTATTTGTTTATAGAGTTGGTGGAAGCTTTCTAATTTATGCGCATCAATTAGTCCTTTTTCTACAGCTAACTTTAATTGGGGGTCTATACGTTGTTCAATAAAAAAGCTCGACCACGATTTTGTCCAACTATTGTATTGTACCAAAGAACCGATATAATTGTCATTGGTCCATCCAAAATTAGTATGCGTACATTTATGCAATTGGCCTAATTGATGGCCAAAATCTTCCCAAAATGAAGTGGATGTAGTGCCTTTTTCTACCCAATCCAATAACAAAAATGCATCTTCTCCTTCCTCGCTAAAACCAATAACGTTAGGAATATGTATGGTATTAGTAGCAGCTAATGCTTCCAAGCCTAGCGCTTCCTTTTTAAACATGGATGGAAACTTACTTGCACTATTTACTTTAACAAAAAAAGTACCACTGTTGGTTATTAACTGATAGGCTTCGTTAATACTTCCTCCGCCTACCGAACGTACGGATATGACCTCAACGTGAACACCTACGCGACTACTTAGTAATTGTTGAATACGTTCTTGAACAGAAGGCTTAATCATTTGTGCTTTGCTTTGCCATAAAGGAAAGCTACAAATATTTTAATTCATGCGTACTGGAATGGTTAAAGAAAAACTGTAGTTATTACGATGCTTGATATTTTAAATTGTATACAATCCTTCTCACCTCAGCCGCCCACTCCAAATCCGTTTTGCTATTATTAAATGCTTTATAACTGATAGGCTTACCAATGGTAATTTTAAATGTTTTGTTCTTCAATTTAAATGTTTCATCCACCAAGTACATCATTTCAAGGTTAAGTTTAACACCCAACATGCGTCTGATATTGGATAGGTGATAAAAAAAGGAGGACAACTCACCACTTATATGAACAGGTATTACATCTCTTTTAAACTTTTTAGCACGGCAAATAAATGTTTTTTTCCAAGTTGTATCAACCACCTCTTCATCTGGTTTTCTGCTCACCAAGCCTGCAGGAAAAATACATACAGGCTTGTCAGAAGCAAACAACTCATTTACTTCTTGCACGGCACTTTTTGATGTTGACCCATGTTTGTTTACACCCACCATATAATCCTCTACATTCTGAAAACCATTTAATACATCATTGGTTATAAACTTTAAATCGGGGCGAATTTTGCTTACTTCATGCACCAAGCCCAAAGCATCAAAAGCACCTAAGGGGTGATTGCTTGCCAATATTGGACCACGTGCTTTTTGTATGTTTTCTAAACCAACCGTTTTAAACTTAAGGTTAAACTTTTTTACCAAGGACCTACAAAAAGCAAAGTTTTTCTTGCTCCTGTTCTCATGTAAAAACCTATTTACTTCATCTTGATGCAAAATAGTTTTTAGGTAATCAATCATAAACCCAGGCAACCACTTTTCCAAAGATGGGTTCTTCTCTTTTAATAAACGCTCTATATCAATTAACTTTTTCATTGCGCTGGCTAAACTCTTAATTCACAATACAAAAGTGATTGCTTGTATTTTATGCAAAGGTAAGGCGCTTATTGTTAAGTAAATATGATATAAAGCATGGTCGTTATACTCAACTTCTTTTTACGTCTTTCATAACATAAGTCAATATATAACTTGGGTGTTACGCTGTACGCTAAAATTAAGTACATTTGAAGCTTAATAAATTCTAACAAACCATAGGAAATAAAAGGGTAACTAGGCCTTACCCCCCTTATACAAAAACCCAATTCACTAACAACGTAGCTATGAATTTTAGTCGCATTAAAAAAGGAATACAGTTATTGTTAATTGCCGCATCACCGTTAGTACTTAATGCACAAAACGATACAATCAACAATAATACGCCTGCTGCTGTTGCAGACAGTACCGACAATAAAGGAGACATTATAAAAACGGGCTACAATTTTGTGCCTATTCCAGATTTTAGATACGACCCCTATGCAGGAGTAAACATTGGTGCGGTAGGTTTTTTATACAACTTTGGTGATGGAAAACGTTATCCTAACTTCTATCATAGCACAGTTATTGAGGCCTCTTATACCACAAAAGGAGCGACTAATTTTAGAGTACGACATAAACGTTTTGGTGATATTATTTCGTATGCCGAAGTATTTTACCAAAACCAAATTGCAGCCCCTTATTTTGGGGTTAACGGATTCCAACAATCGTTTAATCAAGATTACTTAAAGTTAGATGGCACCTTGCCAAATTCTCCTAACAACCCTTTATTCTATAATTACCAATCACGCTTTTTACAGCTAAACTTTGAATTGCAAGACACCATTAAAGGCACCAAAAACTTAAACTGGTTAGGTAGTATTTACAGTGGTTGGTATGATGTAGACGAAATTGATTTTGGTAAAGTAAACAAAGGAATTGATCCTACCGACGAAAATTACATACCAGATACTGCCGCTACGCTTTACGGATTAAATAGGCAGTGGGGTATTGCGGATAGTAATAAATTAGAAGGCGGTAATGTTTATGCTATTCTTAAAGCGGAGTTAATTTATGATAAAAGAGATAGAATTACCAACCCCTTAAAAGGTGTTTTATCAAGAGTAGGAATTGCCTATTCTCCTAGATTTAAGAAAAACGGATATGGCAACTTAGCCATATTAAATGCCTCGCACACGCATTACGTTCCCTTAATAAAGCAGAAGTTATTTAGAAGCACATTTGCTTATAGAATAAAATACGTGGGCTACTTAGGCGGCCAATTACCATACCCAATACAAGAAGGGTTAGGTGGCCAACGATCGGCTTGGGGTGTACACCAAAACAGGGCCATGGTAAAACAATGGACCTCTGGTCAATTTGAATTACGAACTAGAGCCTTTGGTTTTAAATTATTGGGTTCTAATTTTGATTTTTGGGGCGGACCATTTTTCCATACTGGCTATGTTATTCAAGAAGATGATATTGATATGAGCAAGGTGTCAGCAGTTGACCAACTTACCTTTTTTAATACGGGATATGATCGTTGGTATTCATCGTACGGGTTTATGGGTAAAATGGTCATCAATAAAAACATTGTATTGGGTACCGATTTTGCTTTCCCAGCCAATGCAGAAACAGGTCCTCCACTATCTGTATTTATTGGCTCTGCCTTCTCGTTTATTTTTTAAAATTACATGCAAGGTATTCTCAATAATTGGGCATGCTGGCTTTCTTGCTGCCTCCTGCTACTTGTTGCTTCGTGTAAAAAGGATGAAACAAGCGCTGCTACTCCAACTACCTCCACTACACCAATAAGTAATAAAACTTTACCCAGCAATATTGCGTTGGTTAGTATACCAGCCCAAACCTATACAATGGGTGGCATAACAACTGCAAACGATGCCCCAGAAGTTCGAGTTAATTTAAGTGCATTTCAAATTGGTATTCATGAAATTACCAATGCTCAGTACCTTACTTTTTTAAACGAAGCGTATGGTGATGGTTGGGTAACCGTAGCGTTACAATCAACAGCAGACCCATGCGGCACCTATTCAGAAAACATGGTAATTGGTGCTGGTAATGCACCCAACGCAGGAGAAATATTTTTGCAGTTAGGTGAAACAGGAGGTTGTACAAGTGACGGAAAAACAGAACACATTGATAACAAAAGTTGGATTGCATTTAACAACACCACCAATACATTTGAATTGCTGGACACCTCCAAAAGCAATTGGCCAGTAAACTGGGTAAAGTGGTATGGCGCTTATGCCTTTGCTGCTTATTACAATGTTAGCTTACCCACCGAGGCGCAATGGGAATGTGCCGCACGTGGTGGACTACAATACAGCTACCCTACCGATAATGACTCTTTATCATTACTAAAAGCAAATTACAACGGAGATACACCTGGAGTGCATAATGCTACCGGACATGCAGTAGCCGTTGGTTCCTACCCTGCCAACCCCTACGGAATTTATGATATGGGCGGCAATGTGTGGGAATGGTGTCAAGATTATTATGATTCCACCTTTTATTCAGATGGCGCTACCAATCCTGTTAACACAACAACAGGCACATCGGCAAAACGAGTACGAAGAGGTGGCTCATGGAACTATCATGCAGCAACCCTACTTACCTATGCACGCGCATCCGATTTTGAAAATAGGGGCAACAATCATTTTGGTTTCAGAATTGCAAAAAACTAATTTTGAATAGCACACGCACCTGTACGTGTACACCAATACCATGCCTGCAAACCTTATTCAATCGGCCATTGATAAACTACGTGTACAACTTAACAGTATTAACGTAGATGGCTTATTGATTTCTGAATACAATAAACAGTATTTAAATAAGTACAAAAACAACTTTAACTTTTACATGCATAACTATGCGCAGTTGTTAGAAAAAACAATTGCGCAATTGGATAAGCCAATACATGAAAGTGTTTTTGTTGACTATGGTGGCGGCTGCGGTATACTATCCTTCTTGGCTATTAATTGCGGCTTTAAGCAAGTTGTATATAACGACATATACCATGAATCGGTACAGGATGTACAGGAGATTGCCAAGGCAATCAATTGCGATATGAATCATTTTATTGCAGGAGACATAGACCAACTTTTTATTGAATTAGAACAGCAAAATGTTCGACCTTCTTGTATTTGTTCCTTTGATGTGTTAGAACATATTTATAATGTTAATGCATGGATCAATAGTATTGCAGAATACCCTCTTAAGCTAAGTGTAATTGCCATGACCAGTGCCAACCCTGAAAACCCATTTATAAATACACGCCTTAAAAAATTACACCAACAAGCAGAGCTGATAGGTTTTGAAAAAAACAAAAGCTGGAAACCTTCCGACTTAAATACTTCTTTTCTAAACGAAAGAAAAAAAATAATTGCCAAGCATTTCCCAGCAGTTAAAAAAACGCAACTGCAACAATTAGCAGCACAAACAAGGGGCTTACGTGAAGAGGATATAATAAGCGCCGTTCAAGAATATATCGACAATGGAAAGTTGTCGTATCAAATAATACACCCAAGTAATACTTGTGATCCTTACACGGGTAATTGGACAGAACGTTTACTGAACCTAGAGAAGCTAAAGCAATATATTCGGAGTAAAAACTTGCAAGTAAGCATTCACAATTCTTTTTATGCTTGCTCAACAAACAAACTACTTAATATCCCCAAATTTGTATTAAACTTTTTGCTAAAAATAGCGGGTAACCAAAGCTTGCTTTTATCACCCACCTACACGCTTATTATTAAAAAGAGACGCAATAACAATTAGTACTTCATTGCTTGTAGTTTATCCGTATGCGGAATAACCCTTGATTTATTTACACTCACCAAACCTTCTTCTTTAAAATCCTTTAAAGTTCTAATAACTGTTTCGGATGTGGTGCCAACAAACTGTGCCAACTCTTCTCTTGACATAGGTATGCCGTCCACTAATTTGTCGGCGTAACGCTCCCCAAGTTTTACTAAGGCATCTGCCAACCTCGTTCTTATAGAGCCATAGGCAATTTCTAACAACTCGTTTTCTTTTTCCTCAATGTTACCTGCAAAAATTCTAATAAACCTATTGGCAATTTCAGCGTTTACATCCATTAATTTTTTAAACTCATCCATTGGTATAGAAACCAATTCCGAATCTTCAGCTGCTACCGCAGCGTGCGTATATGCTGTTTCATTAATCGCTGCAATTACACCAAAAAAATCTTTATCCCGCCACACCTCGGTTATCAACTCTTTCCCATCATCATTGTATTTTACGCTTTTTACACTTCCTTTTTTGAGGTAATACACTTCTCTTGGAATTGACCCTGCGCGATAAATGGCATCTTTTTTCTTAAACTTTATGGTAACTGCATTTTGTAAAACACTTTCCAAATCTAATGCGCCCTTCGTATCTTCTAACAGGTTTTCTAAACCAGACATATCCGCAGCATACTTGTCTTTTAAATGCGCATTTTTTGCTAATCGCATTTCAATAGACGATAATAGATCACTTGCTTCATAAGGCTTGGTAATATAATCATCAGCCCCTATGCGCATTCCTCTTCTTAAGTCTTCTATGCCAGCCTTAGCGGTTAGATAAATAAATGGCGTGTGCATTAATTCTTCATCTTTTAGCAAGGTATGTAATACGCCATAGCCATCCATTTCTGGCATCATTACATCGCACAATATTAAATTTGGTTTGTTAAGTCTTGCCGCCTTTATCCCTTCTACACCATTTTTTGCACTCAACACCTTATAACCTGCCAGCTCCAACAATTCCGTTAAATTTTCGCGAATGCTAGCTTCGTCTTCTATTACTAAAATTGTGTGGGTCATTTACTCGTGAGGTTTGTAATATAATTTACTATTTGCCAATTACTTTATTTACAGTATCCATTAACGTTTTTTCATTAAACGGTTTCTCCAAAAAACCTTCAATACCCATTTTAAGGGCTTGTTCTTTTTCTTTGTACTGCACACTTGCACTGATAAAAATAAAAGGAACACTTTTTAACTTGGCGTTGCTTTTTGTTTGTTCCAATACCTCATAACCACTTACCTGTGGCATATGAATATCGCATAACACCAAGTCAAAATCATGCGCTTGCATTAATCCAAAAGCCTCATTACCATTACCTGTAGCATGCACATTAAAATCATTTAACTCTAACAGTTCAATGATGTTTTCTCTAATTGAATTATTATCCTCAATTACCAGAATTTTTTTCATGCTTGTTTAATATTGATCGTAAATGTGGTTCCTTTCCCCTCGGTACTTGTAAAATTAATCGTGCCATTTATCAACGATAAATAGCGTTTAACAATATTTAAACCCAAGCCTGTTCCTTGAATGTTTTCAGCGTTATGGGCCCTAAAAAATTTTGTAAACAATTTATCTTGTTCATCGCTTGGTATACCAATGCCATTATCTTTCACGGCAATAGTTAATTCAGAAGCAGAACAATTTGCCTCTACATCAATTGGACTATGTGGTGGTGAATATTTGATGGCATTGGAAAGTATATTCAATAATATATTTCTCAATATCCTACAATCTGTTTTAAAGTCAGCCTCCCCATTGCATTTAAGCTTCACCTCTTGACCCGGCTTAACAATATCATCAATACCGCTGATTATTTCTTGCAAGAAACCTTCCACCTGCAGCTCTTCACAATCCACTTGTTCTTTACCCGCTTCAATTTTTTCAAGCGACAAGAAATCATTTAATATGTCCACCAAATTATTCGAAGATTCTTCTATGCGTTCTAAATGCTTTTTAATTTTGTCACTTTTACCGGCTTCAACATATTTGGTAGCTAAATTTGCACTTGATAATATGGCCGTTAAGGGGGTTCTAAATTCATGTGAAGCCATAGACACAAACCGCGATTTCATGTCATTAATTTCTGCTTCTCGTGCTAAGGCCCTCGTTAATTCCGAAGTTCGTTCCAGCACTTGGTCTTCTAACTCCAATTTTAAACGATTTAATTCCTGCTCTTTTTCCTTTCGTAAACTCACATCAGTTATAAAAGCAATTGCCTTAGTATCACCTTCAACCGAGTAGTGTCCCAAACTTATTTCAACAGGAAATACTGTTTCGTTTTTGTTTTTGGCAAATAATGAAAGGTTGGAGCCCATGGCTCTGGTGGTAGGCTTCTTAAAGTAGTTGTTTCTATGGGCTACATGTGCCTCTCGGAGGGCGTCGGGTAATACAACTTCAAGTTTTTCTCCAACCAATTCCGCAACATCATAACCAAACATTTCGCAACTTTTGTTGTTTGCTAGTTCAATTATGCCGGCTTTATTAATTAGCACAATGCCAATACTCGCCGCATTAAACATTGTTTCACAATGCTCTGCATTCATTTGTTAGGTGGTTGAATTACTTACTCGAAAGCTAAAGATAACTATTATAACAGGTTTACAGCAAATTTTATTTGTTTACTTAACAAAAAATTAACGGTACTTGTCTTGGCATTGTGATGCGCTAATTATTTGGCAACCATGCGATATGTTATTCAATCTATGTTTGCTTGCTGGGCTACCCCAACACAAACAACTAAAGGGACATAAGTGGCTGATTTAGTAAAACATACACAAAACTCTTGCAAAATAAAATAGTAATATGCTCGTTTTTAAAAGTAATACTCTTATATTTGCACATAATAAATTCATAATTGATAGCGTTTAACTATAATTGAACTATTGTATAGCAACATGCAAAACTTGATTGGACAACTGCAAATTCAGGTAAACGAAAAGGTGTACTTAAAAGACCCCAACTCCAGTGAACTGGGTAAAAAAATTGTGGGTGAAGGGCTGTTGATGATAGATGAAAAGGGTATTGAATGTTTTACGTTTGGCAAGTTGGCCAAAAAGCTAAACACCACAGAAAGCTCAATTTATAGATACTTTGAGAATAAGCACAAGTTATTGATTTATCTTACCTCATGGTATTGGGGCTGGATAGAATACCAGCTGGTTTTTTCAATTACCAATATTGCATCTCCTGTTGATAGGTTACGCACCGCTATTCAAGTAATTGCTAGAGACATTTCCATAAGCGCTGGAAACGGTCATATTGATTTAAAGGCATTGAACCGTATTGTTATTTCTGAATCGTCGAAAGCCTATTTAACTAAGGAAGTAGACAATGCTAACAAAGAAGGGTTTTATGCGGGCTATAAAAGAGTAGTAGGCCGCATTAGCGATATTGTATTGGAAATAAACCCAAAATTTAAGTATTCCCATACCATCATTTCTACCATTTTTGAAGGTGTACATCACCAAAAATATTTTGCTGATCATTTACCACGTTTAACGGATATCAAAGGAGATGCGGAAGAGCTGGCGAGCTTTTATTTTGATATGGTATTAGCCAGCATACAAGCAAAAAAATAACTGAATGAGTGAAACCACCAACATATCACCTCTTAAACGATTTTTTAGCCTAATAAATGTAGATCGACAGGAAATCATTAGCATTTATATATATGCCATGTTCAATGGTATATTGTCCTTAACATTACCCTTAGGTATTCAAGCCATTATTAACCTTATTAGTGGTGGACAGGTTTCTACGTCTTGGATAATATTGGTATTGTTTGTAATTGCAGGGGTTGGCCTAACCGGCATCATGCAAATTATGCAGTTATCTATATCCGAAAACTTGCAGCAAAAAATATTTACTCGATCGGCATTTGAATTTGCCTACCGTATTCCTCGTTTAAAATTAGAGTCGGTTGATAAGTACCATATTCCTGAATTAGTCAATCGTTTTTTTGATACGCTTTCTGTGCAAAAAGGCTTGTCCAAAATTTTAATGGACTTTTCAAGTGCCTCCTTACAAATTGTATTTGGGCTCATATTGCTTTCACTCTACCACCCCTTCTTCATCATATTTAGTATGCTATTAATTGTAGTAGCCTATTTTATTTTTCGTTTAACGGCTCCTTATGGTTTAAAAACCAGTTTGGCCGAATCAAAACGTAAATACGAAGTTGCCCATTGGTTAGAAGAGCTTGGAAGAACCATGGAAACATTTAAACTGGCTGGGAAATCACCCTTACCGATGGACAAAACCGACGAGGTAGTGCAAGACTACCTAGGCTCTCGAAAAGCACATTTTAAGTCTTTACTGATACAGTACATAAACCTTATTGGATTTAAAGTAGTTATTGCAGCGGGCTTATTAGTTATTGGTGGTTTATTAGTAATAAACCAGCAAATGAATATTGGACAATTTGTAGCTTCCGAAATTATCATCATCCTTGTGCTTTCGTCGGTTGAAAAACTAATATTAAGCATGGAAACCATTTACGATGTACTCACCGCCATCGAAAAAATTGGCACCGTAACTGATATTCCTTTAGAACGAGATACTGGTTCTAAATCTTCTTCTTTAGAGAAAAGCGAAGGTGTTACAATTCACCTCAACAATGTGTCCTACCGTTTTAAAGATAGTAGTAATAACGCGTTAACCAACATCAATTTAAAACTAGCGTCGGGCGAAAAAGTATGTCTATCCGGCTTTGGTGGTGCAGGGAAATCATTGCTCCTTCAAATAGTTGCAGGTTTATACCAAGACTTTACAGGTTCTGTATTATACAACAGTATTCCTTTGGGCAACTGGTGTATCGAGGATTTGCGCTCTGCAATTGGTGATAGTCTTTCGCGTGAAGATATATTTAGAGGCACCTTGTTCGAAAACATCGCCCTTAATAAACCCAATGTTACTATAGAAGATGTACATAAATCGGCAAGTGTTTTAGGGTTGGATTCCTACGTAGAATCGTTACCTGAGGGTTATAACACCATGATGATGCCTGAAGGAAAAAGTTTACCCAAAAGCATTCGTTTAAAAATTATGCTGGCCAGATGCATTAGTGGTAAACCCCAATTATTGCTGTTAGGTGATAACTTTAACCAATTAAACTATTCGGATAAACAACGATTATTAGATCATATAATAACAGAGAAATGTACGGTAATAGCTGTTTCAAACAATCCAGCTGTTGCTAGCCGATTTAATAAAGTGGCGGTACTGGATGAAGGTAAGTTAATAGCTTGTGATACATTTAATGAAATTCAAAACAAGGAGTGGTACAACTCATTATATATAAGCCAATAACGCATGTTAAACATTAGCGAAAATAGTATTAAAGCGAAAGTAGATACCAGCAAGTATCGCTCCTTTTCTATGCTTAGAGGGTACCAGTCGGCCAAAATATTATCTAAGCTGCTCATTATTTCATTTCTCCTTTTTGTCGTAGTATTGTTTCTTCCGTGGACGCAAAACATACGTTCACGAGGCTATCTTACTACTTTGCAACCCAACCAACGCCCACAAACCATTAATTCAGTTATTGCCGGTCGTATTGAAAAGTGGTTTGTAACAGAAGGTGATTTTGTAAGCAGAGGTGACACCATTCTTTTTCTTTCCGAAATCAAAGATGATTACTTTGATCCGCTTTTATTAACCCGCAAAGAAGAACAAATAAAATCGAAAGAACTAGCGGTAAAGTCGTACATGGAAAAGGTGAAGGCGTTGGATAACCAGGTGGATGCATTGTTAAAAACAAAACAACTTAAAGTAGAGCAAGCCATTAACTATGTAACACAAGCCAAATTAAAAATTCAATCGGATAGCATTAATTACGAAGCCGCAATTACCAACCTGCAAATTGCCAACCGACAATTAAAACGGATGGAAGAATTATATAAGCAAGGCTTAAAATCGTTAACCGAATTAGAAACACGTAAGCTACGTGTACAAACAACACAAGCCAAAAAAATTAGTGCGCAAAACAAATTATTGAGTAGCAAAAACAGCCTTATCAATGCGCAAGTAGAATTAAACTCTATTGAAAATCAATACCAAGACAAGCTTTCTAAAGCTGAATCAGAAAAGTTTACCGCCTTGTCAAGCATGTATGATGCAGAAGCAACGGTAACAAAAATGCAGAGTCAGTACATGAATTATTCTGTACGTTCAGGCTTTTATTTTATCACCGCTCAACAAGATGGGTACATTACAAAAGCAATACGATCAGGTATTGGTGAAACAGTAAAAGCGGGTGAGGAACTGGTTAGTATAATGCCAGCACATTATGACCTTGCCGTTGCCATGTATATTGAACCTATGGATTTACCATTAATAAGCAAAGGACAAACCATTCGTTTTATGTTTGATGGTTGGCCAACGGTTGTGTTTTCTGGATGGCCCGAACTATCGTATGGTACTTTTGGAGGAGAGGTAGCTGCTATTGACAACTTTATTAGTGACAATGGTAAATACCGCATTCTAGTTGCACCCGACCCAGATGATAAAGAATGGCCAACAGGTTTAAAAGTAGGCTCTGGAGCCGATGGCATGGCCATTTTAAAAGATGTGCCTATATGGTATGAGTTATGGCGTAGGTTTAATGGTTTCCCTCCTGACTATTACCTAACAAAAGATACCAACTATTCTAATGCGGACCTAAACAAAAGTGAATAGAATAATATGCATATTAGTCCTGATTTACTTTGTCCCGGTCAATATAAAGGCACAAACAAGGCCTCAAATATTTACTCAGGATAAGTTAATTTGGTTGTTGGATAAATATCACCCAATAGCCACACAGGGTAATTTATTGCTTAAAAAAGGTGAAAGTACCGTTCGCAAATCACGTGGTGGGTTTGACCCCTATTTAAATTCTACCCTGAGCCAAAAACAATTTGATTCTAAAAATTATTACAGCCTATTTAACGCTGCACTTAAGGTACCTACTTGGTATGGTGTGGAGCTTAAATCAGGTTTTGACCAAAACGGCGGTGACTTTTTAAACGCTGAAAACAGTGTGCCATCAGGAGGCCTATGGTATGCGGGCATATCAGTACCATTAGCACAAGGCTTGTTTTTTGACAAACGCAGAGCAACCCTTAAGCAAGCAAAAAATTTTGCCAAGGCAACCAAAGCAGAACAACAACAATTAATGAATAACCTTTATTATGATGCATTAAAAGCGTATTGGAAATGGGTGCAAGTTTGGAATGAATATCAAGTTTATGAGGAAGCAGTTAGCTTAGCACAAACAAGATTTGAAGCTGTAAAAAAAAGTTATGCCTTTGGCGATAAGCCAGCTATAGACACTCTGGAAGCTTTTATTCAAGTGCAAAACAGACAAGTTAATCGTAACAACTATTATTTAAAATATAAAAACAACACCTTGGCGCTTGCCAATTTTTTGTGGTATGAAAACAACACACCTTTAGAAATTACCGATAGCCTTCGGCCACCTTTATTTACTGAAATAAACCTGAATGAATACATACCTTCCGACTCGGTTAGCATGTGGTTAGACCAATTGGAAATAGCACACCCTAATATGCAGCTATATAAATACTCCATAGCCAATTTAACCCTCGAAAAAAAGCTAAAAGTGGAAGGTTTAAAACCAAAAATAAATGTACAATACAATGCCTTAACAGAACCTGTTAATAATAATGTATTTGCCAACCTATCCACCGAAAACTATAAATGGGGGCTTGCATTTAGTATGCCTATATTGTTACGCGAACAACGCGGTGATTTGCAACTGACAAAACTAAAAATTCAAGACACGCAACTAGATCAGCAGCAACAATTATTATCGTTAAAAAACAAGGTTAAAGCTTATTACAATGAACAACAAACCTTACAGCAACAGGTAGTAGTTTATTCAGATGTGGTTAATAATTACGACGACTTACTGAAAGGCGAACGCACCAAATTTAGTGCAGGAGAAAGCTCCTTATTTTTGGTGAATTCGCGCGAAATAAATTTCATCAAAGCACAGTTATCCTTGGTTAAGTATACTGCTGATTTTAATGTTGCACACACCGCATTATTGTGGGCATCAGGTAAACTATATTAAACAGATATCTACGCTACGCGCAACCCAATTTATGCGTATTCTTTCAGCGAATCAAATCCGTTAACAATAAAACTAGTATAGTTAGCCGTTGATGCTAAACGATGACCTTTTGCCTCTTGATTTTTTGTGCTATACTCCCAAGCTGTTGCTTGATGGATACTTGGAAATTTAATGCCTACACACATTGATTTCTTTTTCCCTTTTCTAAAAACAGCCTTATCGTCGGCAAAAATAACCTCACCACCAAAATTGGCAATGTTTGAATAAATGGCCTCCTTGTATTCTTTAGCGTATTTAGAAAACCGAATGGGATCAATTACATCGTATATAAAAATCGAATAAACTGGCATACCTATCTATAGTGAATAATTAAACCTTATAAGATGATTGATGATTACACAGAAACAACGTAGGAATGAAACAGCATGCGCACAGCTACTAGGCCAGCAGCAAAACAAACCATTTTTAAGAATAACAGCATTAAATCTTTTACTCGGATATCCATTTACTTTATCGCTTATTACAAGCGTAAATTTCGTTGGATAATTATGATTTAACGTTAGCCGAGTATTATGTGATTATTAAAAAATTGAAATTGGTGAATGTTTTTTACAGATAACGAGCAGTGCAAGTTTACGCTGTGTTAATATTCCAGAAAATAAAAGCCCCGCAAATTAGCGGGGCTTTCAATTAAAACAAACCTTGTGTTAGGATAAATAATTCCTTTTTAGTTGTGACCGAAATCTCTACTTTTTCCTGGAAAGTAGTTTCTTGATTTACGGATTTGTTTTGGATTCCAGTTCCAAATAACCCCCACTAAGCGTAGTTTGCAACTACGCTTCTATATAAATCCTTATTTATCATCCCACCTACACGTAAAATCGTATACCTATATCCTGTTATCAAACATACAATTTAACCCTTTTATGCCCAGTATACAAAAAGCCCCGCAAATTAGCGGGGCTTTCAATTAAAACAAACCTTGTGTTAGGATAAATAATTCCTTTTTAGTTGTGACCGAAATCTCTACTTTTTCCTGGGAAGTAGTTTCTTGATTTACGGATTTGTTTTGGATTCCAGTTCCAAATAACCAATTGGTATCTTCTCCAAACATAATCAATTGGAGCAACCAAAAAGTGTACGTATCTGGTAAACGGAATAATACCAATAATTAAGAAGGCTGATGCTACGTGCATTTTTACCATGAACAAAGCCGTGGCGTTACTTGTAGATAATTGTGCTATTAAATCTACATTAGGACTTAAAGCAAACACAGAGTATAAGTAAGGTGCCATTGCAGAAGCAAACCAGCTAGATCCCCATCTACCAAAATAAGCGATACCAATACCTGAAACAATTTGCATTAACAATGTTGCATATACAACATAATCCATTTTGTTAGATACAACCGAAATTCTTTTTGTGGTAAGTCGTCTGTAGATTAATGAAAACAAACCTACCAATGCAGAAATGGCAAAACCAAAAGCCGAAAATTCTAAGATTAATAATCTCACTGGTGAGCCATTCCAAGCCATAACACCACTTGGTACTAAAAAGCCAATTAGGTGTCCTAAAAACAACATAATCATGCCCCAGTGAAAAAACTGACTGCCAAAATAAAGTTTCTTCCCTTCTAAAAACTGAGAAGATAAAGATGATACTTGATACCCTTTATGTAAGTACCTGTAAATAGATCCGATTAAGAATACCGCAATTGCCACATAAGGGAACGCTCCGAATAGTAAATAGTCTAACATAATATTTTGTTTTAATTAATTATTTAATTTTTTATTTCGCCGCAGCCATCGACTGCTCTTTAATTTCATTTGGTGTAGGTATTGGTGTTGCACAATCCCCGCAATCCGATGCATTATCTCTAGCATTCAAAAATGTTCTTTGCTGGGCTGTTACCACATCTACTTTTTTCTTAAAATCAATGTGTTTAAAGTCTTCTTTTAACACCATAAACAACATACTCAAGGCATTTTTATAAATGTTACCATTCTTAATGCCCTTCATTATTATTACTTTTTGCTTTTTGTTCAGCACATTTTCTCTGATTCGCGTTTTGCGCTCATCAAATTCTGACAACATTTTCTCAATAGCCGGTAACATTATCATGGATACCATTTCATCTAAAAACTGCTGGTCTTTATGAATGGCTATTAAGCGCAAAATATTTGGCAGGTTATCCGCAAGCTCTATTCCACAATCAATACCAGCCTTACGCTGTTCTTCTTTCATGTTTACTAAAAACTCACCTCTTTTATAATCTTCGCCAAATATTACATAGCCCAAATCCAAAAAGCAAATGGCTTGTATGTGAAAGGTTTTACCAAAAATTTCTTCAATTTCATCTTTGGTAGAATTAGCCATAAAGTCCGAAAATCGTGTAAACTCTTCTCCTGCTTCAGGATACTTTTCATCCAATAGTACTTTTATTTCAGCAATTTTATTTGCCGTTTCAGCACTTGGATATTTAAATATCTCCGCTAACAGATTATAGTGTTCTAAGTTTTTCATTTTTTATTTTTTATCTCCCCTGCTGAACTTTTACGCCCATAAGGAGGGTGGTTGATAAACTATTTCTTTCTTCTTTAATTACAAGCCACGTTCAGGTTTAGCTTTAAATCCAAATCCTGTACTGCCTTTAAAGTCGCCTGTATTCTCCAACATTTCTATCGACTCTTCTCTATGCGCTGCTGGTACAACAAAACGTTCTTCGTAAGTTACCAGAGAAGTTAATCTATAGATAGCGTTTGCTTCATGCTCATCCATATTGGCTTCTCCCATACAAGTTGTTAGTTGTTGTTCAGAAACATCGCCTACAGTTGTATTTCTTCTAGAAACCCTAACAGCATGTAACTTTTTAAATACATCAACAATTTTTTCTTCATTTCCTGCAGAGAACAATGATGCTAAGTAGCTAATTGGCACTCTCAGTTTTTCTATACCTACTAACAGTGTTTCATTCACTGAATCGTAGTTTCCGTCTTCGCCAATAGAAGCCATAGCTGGCAACAATGGTGGAACGTAGAATAAGTTAGGAACTGTTCTAAACTCAGGGTGTAATGGCAATGCAATACCCCACTCTTTTACAAATTTGTAAACAGGAGATAATTGTGCTGCTTTGATAGTTGAGTCAGCAATACCATTTTCTTTTGCCGCAGCTATTACTTCAGGATCGTTCGGATCTAAGTAAATACCTAATTGCGCATCTACTAAATCTGATTCGTTTTTCGTTGCTGCTACTTGCTCAATTTTATCCGCATCGTACAACATAACTCCCATATATCTAATACGACCAACACAAGAGTGGAAACAAGCTGGTGGTTGTGCCGACTCTAAACGAGGGTAACACAATACACATTTTTCAGATTTTCCAGTATTCCAGTTGTAGTACGATTTTTTGTAAGGACATGCTGTAACACACATTCTCCACGCTCTACATCTTTCTTGGTTCAATAGTACTACACCATCTTCACCTCTTTTGTATAAAGCACCTGAAGGACAAGATCCAACACAAGCAGGGTTTAAACAGTGGTTACAAATTCTTGGTAAGTAATGAAAGGTCATTCTTTCCAATTGGAACATGGCATCTTGCTCTGCTGCACTTACGTTTTTAAAGTTTACATCGTTACGTGCATAATCAGGCGTTCCAGATAAATCATCATCCCAGTTAGGCCCTGCTTTAATTTCCATTGGCTCACCAGTAATCATAGAAACGGCTCTACCAATTGGCTGATCATCACCTTCCGGCGCATCAAACAAATCTTGGTATTTGTATTGCCATGGCTCGTAATAATCATCCAATACAGGCATGTTAGGATTGGCAAAGATGTTCTTTAACCCTTTTAACTTACCCGCTCCTTTCAATGAAACGGAGTCGCCATTTCTTTCCCATCCACCTTGGTAGATGTCTTGATCTTCCCATTTAGTAGGGTAACCTGTTCCTGGTTTTGTTTCTACGTTATTCCACCACATGTAGTCGGCTCCTTTCCTGTCGGTCCATACATTTTTACATGCAATAGAACAGGTATGGCACCCGATACATTTGTCGAGGTGAAAAACCATTGATATTTGCGATCTTATATTCATAATGCTAGGTATTATAGTTCGATTTTAGTATTTATTAGTATTCTACTTTTTCCATTTTACGAACCAACACGTGCGTATCTCTGTTTACACCAACTGGTCCCCAATAGTTAAAGTGGTATGTAAATTGTCCGTAACCACCACACATCAAGTTTGGTTTTAAGTGTACCCTTGTAAAGGAGTTGTTCATACCACCTCTTCTTGGTTCACCTTTTCTACCTCTTCTTTCTTGTGATTTTGCAATGTTATATGTTCTTTCCACTGCGTGGTACACTATACATGCTCCTTTCGGAATACGTGCACTAACACAAGCTCTGGTTACATAAGTACCGTGGTCATTATATACCTCAACATGGTCGTTATCTTTAATGCCTAGCTCAGCAGCATCTGCCTCACTTAACCAGCATGGTTCACCACCTCTTGATAGCGTTAACATACGTAAGGTATCACCATAAGTAGAGTGGATATGCCACTTACCGTGTGGTGTTAAGCAGTTCAACATTTTTGCTTTACCATCATTTACTGTTACCCTTAAATCGCCATAGGCTTCAGGGGTTGGTGATGGTTTGTAAGTTGATAAATGCTCACCAAAAGCAATGTAGGCATCATGATCTAAGTAGAAATGTTGTCTACCTGTTAATGTTCTCCATGGCACTAAGTAGTCTATATTATACGTATAGGCTGCATAAGTTCTACCTTCATGCATAAGTCCTGACCATAATGGAGATGAATTATAACGTTTAGGTTGCGCTTGCAAATCACGATAGTTCATTTCTATTTGCTCATAGCCATCACCTAATCGTGCTACTTCTTCTACACCAATTTTCTTGGCCATATTTTCGTATGTACGTTTGGTAAGTTTACCATTGGTTAGTGTAGAAAGTTTAAGTACCGCATTAATCGCTTCGGTATCATCTTTCAACGAAGGATATTCAGTACCATCTGTTAGTTTAGAGATATGTCCTCTATCTTCTAACATTTCTTCATACACATCCTCACATTTGTAACTGTTACCGTGAGCACCCAATCCGTTTTTAGCTACACCAGTACCAAGTGAAATAAACTTGTCGTAAATTTTGGTGTAATCCCTATCAACAAACTTGATGTAGTGCATTGTTTTACCAGGCACTGGCTCACATTCTCCTTTACTCCAGTCTTGCAAATTAGTTTGACTAATTTCATCAGCTGAATCGTGAACAAGCGGAGTATTTACTACATCCTTCATAACATGTGGTAAATACGTTTTACTCATTTCGCTCATTTTTTTAGCCAACGATTGGAAAATTTGCCAATCTGATTTTGACTCCCATACTGGAGGAATTGCTTCCGATAATGGGTGAATGAAAGAGTGCATATCTGTTGAGTTGATATCTGCTTTTTCATACCAAGAAGCTGTTGGTAATACGATATCAGAATAAAGCGCTGATGTATCCATTCTAAAGTTTACATCTACTACTAAATCCATTTTACCTCTTGCCGCTTCTTTTTTGTAAGTGATATCTTCTACAACATCGCCTGCAACTTCATTCGCAATTTTATTACTATGCGTTCCTAAGTAATGGTCTAAGAAATACTCATGTCCTTTTGCAGAAGTTCCAATGGCATTTCCTTTCCAAATAAACCATACTCTTGGGAAGTTTATTTCTTCATCCGGCTCTACAACCGCATGCTTTAATGAGCCATCTTTTAATTGACTCACGATGTGATCACGCATGGCTTCGTCAGTTGTATGACCTGCTGCTTGCGCATCTTTTACAATTTCAAAGTTGCTTTTGTTGTATTGCGGATAGTATGGCATCCAACCGTTTCTAACAGCTTTCACTGCCCAGTCAGCTGTATGCATATTCGCTAGTTTATTATCTGGCGAAGAGTTGTAGAATTTTTGGTTACCATCATAACGCCACTGACTAGAGTTGATATAGTGCCAAATTGGACCTTGTTGTAATCTTGGAATAGTACCCCAGTCTTTTGAACTCATTATGGTAGCCCATGAATCCATAGGTGCTAATTTTTCTTGACCCACATAGTGGTTCATACCACCACCATTTTTACCGTTACAACCTGTTAGCATTTGTGCCATAATAGCTGAACGATACATTAAGTTATTATGGAACCAGTGGTTAATAGCAGCACCAACAATTACCATACATTTACCTTCTGTTTTCTCTGCTGTATCACTCCACTCTCTCGCTAATTGTATAACTGTTTCTTTACCAATACCGGTAAATATTTCTTGCCAAGCAGGTGTATAAGCTTGCTCTTTATCATTGTATGAACTTGGGTAATCGCCATCTAATCCACGACCAACACCATACTGTGCCATGGTTATATCATAGATAGTTGCAACCGCTACTTTGTTACCGTTCACATCGGTTATGTGTTTAACTGGCACACCTCTGTTCGCTTTTTTATCTAAACCAAACTCGGTAAACTGCACTTGTAACACCTCATCGTTGTTATCTAACAAGGTTAATACCGGATCGTATTCTTTATCGGTTTCACCGTCCTCATATTTCAAGTTCCAGTTACCTTGTTTTTCATCCCAACGATGTCCCATACTTCCTTTTGGCATCGCGAAATCGCCCGATTTTTCATCCAAGCATAAGAACTTCCAATCGCCATTGCTTACATCTTTGTATTTAGCAATCTCATTAGCCCTTATCATTTTACCTGGTTGAAGTGCTCCGTCTTTTTCTTCAATTTTCACAAGGAACGGACAATCCGTATAGCGTTTTGTATAATCTATAAAGTAAGGTACTTGTCTTTTGTGGTGATATTCTTCTAATATCACATGTGTAACTGACATCCAAAAGGCACCATCAGAACCAGCGTGTAATGGAATCCATTGATCGGCATGTTTTGTTACCATACTAAAGTCAGGCGACATTACAACCGTTTTGGTACCATTGTGTCTTGACTCCGAGAAGAAGTGAATATCTGGCGTTCTTGTCATACCCAAGTTAGCACCCATAGATACACAGAACTTAGAATGATACCAGTCTGCACTTTCACAAACATCTGTTTGCTCACCCCAAATTTCTGGGAAGGCATTTGGTAAATCACAATACCAATCGTAGAAACTAAGGTTAATACCACCCATTAACTGAATGTATCGTGCACCAGATGCATAACTTAACATACTTTTTGCTGGAATTGGCGCAAAGCCTGTAATCCTATCCGAACCGTATTTTTGAATGGTGTGGATATTTGCAGCGGTAATTAACTCAACTACCTCGTCCCAGTGCGCTCTTCTAAAACCACCTTTACCTCTTGCTCTTTGGTAGCGTTGTCTTTTCTTAGGATCGTTTTGCAAGTTAGCCCACGCTTTTACTGGATCGCCACCAGCAGTTTGTTTTTCTGCTTTAAACAAATCCATTAATGCGCCACGCATCAACGGGTATTTTACCCTAATTGGGCTGTACAAATACCATGAGTAAGAAATACCTCTTTGACAACCACGTGGCTCATAAGGAGGAACCTCTTTATTGAATTGTGGGTAATCAACTTGTTGCATTTCCCATACAACAATACCATCTTTTACATGTATTGCCCAAGAGCAACCACCAGTACAGTTTACACCGTGGGTACTTCTTACAACTTTATCGTATTGCCATCTGTTACGATAAAACTCTTCCCATTTTCTGGTTTTCGGTGAAATTATATCTTCAATCCAACTCATATTGTTTAGTTTTAAAATTATTAGTCCGTTTATTATGAACGTGCCAGCTTACGCTTAGCGCGCGTATATATCATCTTTTACACTTCCTTTTTTTCTTTTATTGAATAGCAAGAAAATTATAATTGCAATTACCACAAACGCTGCAAAACCACCGGCCACAATACTTTTGCTATCTTCTTCTCCCTGTGCAGGAGCGTCTACAGCGTTGGCAAAGAAGGCCGTTAATTGGGTAATCTCTTCGTCTGTTAATGGATCATCTTTATAAGAAGATGTCATTGCTGGAAATGGAGGAGCAGTTAATATACCTCTGATTCCTGCTTCACCCATTCGCTCATACACTTTTGTTAAATCCTTCGCTAAAGCTCCACCAGTCATTACGCCTTTTTGATCAACATTATGACATGTTAAGCAAGAAGGCCCCCCTTCAGCAAACCTTGTTGCTCCAACAAACAAGTCACGACCCGCAGCAATAACTTCTTCTGATGCATTGGCCGGATCCAATGCTGGATCTCTTGGTTCTTCAACCACTTCTTCTGCTGCTTCATCTCCACCGCCACTATTTGCAGCTATATAATCTATGATAGTAGCAATATCTCCATCAGAAACAGATTGAGGTGGCATTGGATAACCATACTCTTGAATAATTGCTTTTGCATCCGCATCTTTTTGTCCAAACGCTTCCGCATTTTTCACAAAGCTTGTTATCCACTCTGCTGATCTTTTAGTGTTAACTCCTGCTAAATCAGGTCCAACTAATTTTCCTTTTCCTACAGTATGGCAGGCACCACAATTTTGTTTAAATATTGCTTGGCCATCTTGCGCCGTTAAGCCTAAACTGCAAATGAATGCGCCGGCTGTTAAAGCTATTCGTTTTAGGTTGGTGACTTTCACGTTTCTTAGTATTTAATTAATATCTGTTGTTATTTAATTTCAGTACAAAACAGAGACCGGTGGCTTTTTCTCTTTAACAAAAGTCAATCAAACCAACATGTTTTTATATGATGTACAACATAAAACGATATGATTTATCTCATATACAAAAATGACGGGTCCATTTTTGTATGTATCTAGCTCTATTTCTGCTAGTTATAAATTACGCCGCCTGTTGAATCAGGCCAAGAAAGGCGGTAATTTATATTGCTTCTAAATTGCGCTTGTTAAAACGTAATCTTAGCAAAAGTAGTGCGCGATGAAGCTTCGCGCGCTTGTCCAAGGGTATGAATTCCTTTTGCTTTTAGTATAGGTATTAGTTTCAAAAATATTTCTGCCGTAACAATGGCATCGCCCAGAGCTGTGTGCCTGCCCACCAACTCTATACCCAACCTACTAGCAATGTCTTCCAAATTATGTAGCTCTTGTTTTGGATGACATACGGCCGACAACAACAAGGTATCTAATACAGGGTTGGTAAATTTAACACCAGACTGTTCTTCTTTTAGTTGAATAAAGCGCATATCAAAAGCGGCATTGTGTGCCACTAAAACAGAGCGATCTACATATTCGCTAAAATGCGGTAACACTTTATCAATGGTTAATTTATCCGTTAACATTTCAGGATGTATTTCGTGAATTTGGATAGACTTTAAAGAGATACTTCTTTTAGGGTTTACTAACTCATCAAACATCTCTTCATGGTTGATTTTATTATTATAAACCCTAACACCTGCAATGGAAATTATTTCATGTCCGCTTGAAGGATCCAAGCCGGTTGTTTCTGTATCGAATACAACATATGAAAGTTCTTCTAGTGGAATATCATCCAATTCGTTATGCTGAACACTCTGGTCAAAGTTTTCAGAACTGTAATGTACAGGGCGTGATTCAACATGATCGCTAACAATGTTTTCGCTAACCTGTTTATAAGCGTTTAAGGAAACCGTTAAGCTTCGGTCGTTATCATCAATTACCGTTATCTTATCTTCAAACTTACTTATACTTGATCTAAAAGGAAATGGGTCTCCATCCCATTTTAAAGCAAGCGTATAATTCTCCACTATATTCACATTCAACTCCTTCATCTTTCTTAATCTACCCCGCTCTAACACTTCCAATAATAAGTCAACAAATTGCCGCTCTTGAATATTCACCCATACGCCATTTTCTGGAGTTATATTAAAACGATTATTGGTTTTCATATTGGCGATGGATGTAAGCTCATCCAACAAAATAAAACAATCGTTGTAAGCAATTGATTGCTGTGCCAGCTCTTCAGTAACATCTTTAAACGTAAATATATAACCCGATATAATGGTTTCGTTTGCTTTAACCGTAGGCGAAATACTAACTCTGATAAACTGTTTTTTATACCGTGTTGTAATAAAATGAAAAGTAGTTTCGGCATCTTCCTTATCAACATTATCATGAATACGCTCAAAGATATAAGCAATGGGTGCCTTGTTAAATATGCTAAATATGGAGCGGCCTACACCTAAGCGTGCAAACCTTCCTACCTCTTCATGTTCAACTGAATTTATTATTTCATAGGCGCTTTTATTAGCCATGGCAATTCGTGCATCTTGGTCACAAATTATCACACCTTTATCAGCCATGTTCATAAAGGTTGCCAATCTAATTTTATCTTCTTCAAACCCTTCTTTCGATTCGGTAACAATTTCTTTTACATCCGACTTTAAGGATATATAGGAGTCGGCCAAATCATTAATTACAGTGGTAAGCTTATTGGTTTCTAAAGCACCAACAGGTTTAATTCTATACTTGGCATTGGCTAAAGTAATGAGTCTTGTTTCTTCCGTTAACACCTCAATAGGTGAAATATAGTTTCTGAAAATGTATAGGATAAATTGCGAACTAATGAAAAACAATACCACCATTGCTAAGGTGCCGTATATAACCACTCTACCAAAAACAGCTCTACCAAATTCCCGCTCCTCTTCCGTCATATCAGTCCACATAAGTAATATGGCCAAATTAACCACTACAATAGCCCCTATTGCGGTAATAATAAAAAACAGCCAATGCTTTTGTCGGGTTGTCATTTTCATAATTAACTCCTTTTTAATTTTATCTCATCGACCATGGTACGGGTAATTCCGTTACCGTACTAAATACATAATCTTGTAAACGATAAATCGTTTTTAACGACTCTTTTAATTTTCTAAGTTCAATAGCACTTAACTCTTCTGTATCAACCATATGGTTGCTTGTTTCAGGTTGCGTTTCAAACGTAAACTCCAATTTAAAACGTAGTTTAAGAATAAAGTCGAATGCCACATGCACATTGTTGGCCAACACTTTTGACATGTTTCCACTTTCTAAAATTCCTTGTAAACGTTTAAGTGTACTTGTTTCTTTTATACCACTATGCAAGGCCAATAATCTAATAGCAGCATCTAAAGGTGCTGTGGCTTCTCTTCTAATATCAAACTCATCAGGCTTAACACCAAAGGCAACAAATTTCCAAGCCCATTTTTTAATTGGTGGCCTACTTGCTTGCAAAATGTTTTCAGCAAAATAGCGCAAAAAGAATTTATGCGTTTCCATACGCTCAAATAAATACGCCCACAATTCATCACTCAATTCACGCTTACCGTAAATACATCTAAAGTCAAAATAGATAGACGCATCTAATAACTCTTTTGAGTCAGCCTTTTTAATAATAGTTTCAAAGGTCTCTTTCCAAATATCAATAGAATTGCACAACTCCGGGTTGGTTGCCATGATGTTTCCTTTGCACAAGGGAAAACCACATTCGTGCAAGCCACTCACCACAATCTCTGCATATTCTAAAAACCACTCTTTAACAGCATCGTAATTTTCAGCTGGAACATTTTCAAAAATAATTCCATTGTCCTGATCGGTTCTAATGGTCTGCGCTTTTCTGCCTTCACTTCCCATACCAATCCACGCAAAATTTACGGGTGGTGCGCCCTTACCTCTGCGATCCATTTCAGCTAAAGCAATTTCTTGCACCCTTTTACCAATGGCATCGTTTACTACCGTAATAATGTTGGTTAAGGATACTGCGTTCTCCTCTTTTTCAAAATTATCCCAAATAACTTTTTTACTTTCTTTTCGGTAATAAGCAATTTGTGCAACACTTTCAGCACTCCTAATTTTCTTAATTATTTGGTTGGGGTAATTCACTTGTACCGATAGCCAATCTTGTTGACTCAATACCCCTATGGATTCTTTGCCGTCCATTACCAACAACAGTTTAATGTTATGCTTAAGCATATACATTAGCGCATCAAATACGGGGTGCTCTTTTTGAACGGTAATTAGGTTGGGATCCATAATAGATACCACCTCTTCATTACCTTTTTCAGAATTGGATAGTTTTTTTATGTCTGCTCCTGAAAAATGTTTTTTTGTAACAATACCAATAGGAATGTCTTCTCTTAATACAATTAAGAAATTGATTAAGGGGTTAACCAATAAACGAGAAGCTCTCGACAAGGTACAAAAGGAATCAACTGTTTTAATTTCGTTATGCGCTAAATCGCCAACTACCCCAGTAAAGGCCAGCAAAGTACTTTGGTATGTCGACTTTAGTTCCATTTAGTTTAGTTGCGCTTTTTTGTTTTGTTCTTCTATCATATTGGCAACTTGCTTAATGTCTGGCTTTGCTCGCAACAACTCACCAATAACGTATTCTGATTCTTCTTGTATTTTTTTTACCAGAAAATAAATGATAATTACATCCACCACGATGATCGTGTAAATTAACATTTCATAATTTTCAAGTGTATACAAATACACAATCCATGCAAGTGGACCAGCCATTAGCACTAGCAGCAAACCCATGTATTTATTAAATGTGGAAAATAAACGTTTTAGGGCAGGCAGTTTTTTTGCATTTTCTGATATGGATTTATTCTTGGCAAATTGTATAAATGCAATTAGTTGCTTATACCATTTTTCATAATAGGTTTTAAACTGCCCCATTGCTTCCCTTTTAGGTTTACCATCACTTATCTTACCAACCTCCTCTGGATAACGGTTAAGAGCTGCTATTAATTCCTCTATATCTTTTTGTTCCATAACAATTTAAATGTTGGTATAAAGTTAACTGGTTTAGTTTTTAAATGCGCAAAAAAGAGGGCTATGAAAATCATAGCCCTCTAAAACACACTAACTGTTGCAAAGGTTATGGATTTTTAAACTCTGCCTTAGGTCCTAAATAATACCACCAGTTAAGTACCGCACATAATGCATAAAACACTGCAAACCCATAAAGTGCATATTCTGGAGTTGTTGCTTTCATTTGCTCACCAATAACTTTTGGAATTAAGAAAGCACCATAAGCAGCAACTGCAGAAGTCCAACCTAATACCGGCCCCCGCTGCTCTTCATTAAATACACCTGTTATAGTTTTAAATGTAGAACCATTACCAATACCTGTTGCTGCAAATAGTATTACTATAAGAACAAAGAATTTGATAAAATAATCCTGTGGTGTTTCTGATTGGTAAGCTAGCTGCATGTAGTATCCAACACCAAGCGATGCCAATACCATTACAATAGCCACCCATTGAGTTACAATAGCACCACCTACTTTATCAGCAATAGCACCACCTACAGGTCTAATTAAAGCACCCACAAAGGCACCAACCCACACCCACATAAAGGTAACTGGCCCATCAGGGTTAGCCATTGAGTGTGTCATAACCCCATCTACTTCTACGTGCGATACACCAAAAATAAACTTGATAGATAAACCTACAGCGTTGGCAAACCCAATAAATGAACCAAAAGTCATTACATAAATAATGGTCATTACCCAGGTGTGTTTGTTGTCAAATATTTTATACTGCCGTTGTAAGTTTGCTTTAATTTCTCCAGGAGAAAGTATTTTCATTAAGAACACACATAAAGCAATTACCGATGGAAGCACTACCCATTTTACCCACGTTTCTTGTTTAAATGTAATGATGAAATACAAACCAATTGCTGCAGAAACGAATCCAATGATTAATAACCAGGTCATTCGCCCAAAAGAAACTAAAGGGTTGCCAATTTTTGGTGAAACAGCTTCCGTACGAATGTTATTCATACCAAACCAGCCAGCAAAGGCCAAAGGTATTAACCACAACATCCACACCCAACCAGCGTTTGAGAGCCAAGTGTCAGAACCAGCAGCCACCCGTTTAAAAATGGTACCACTTGCACTGGTTAACTCCATTGCATCACCACTTAACGCTCCTAACATTGGAAAGGTCATACAAAGCGGTATTAATATTTGCATGGTGGTAACACCAAAATTACCCAAACCAGCATTTAAGCCTAAAGCCAAACCTTGTTGTTTTTTTGGATAAAAGAAAGAGATGTTACTCATGGAAGAGGCAAAGTTACCACCACCAAAACCAGATAAAAATGCCATTACCATAAAGAAGCCAAACGGTGTATTAGGATCTTGCAAACCAATGGCTGCACCCGTTGCTGGAATCATTAATAAGGCCGTTGTAAAGAAAATAGTATTTCTACCACCTGCTAAACGAATAAAAAAGGTACTTGGAATACGCTGCGTTGCACCAGTAAAACCAGCAATAGCAGGCAGCATAAACAATAATGCCTTTGCTTCTTCAGGCGATTTACCAAAGGTAAATCCTAAATTTTTCATTTGCACGGTAATAATACCCCACATTAACCATACGGCGAAACCTACCAAAAGGCTAGGGATTGAGATCCACAAGTTTCGAGAAGCGATTTTTTTTCCTTCCGACTCCCAAAACTGTTCGTCTTCCGGGTTCCACTCCATTAAATCTTTGTTCGACATTTTTTGTGTTTTTAAGTTAGTACGCGTGATTGTTAGTTTACTGAGGTAAATGTAGTACAGCAAAACATATTCCTATATGATATTAATCATTGGATTTACTGCTACTCGTCACATAACAAGAAGTTTGATGTCCTTAAAAAAGGAAAGGGAGCATTAAATATTAATGCTCCCTTTTAATACTTGCAATTCATGAAACTTTTCTGGAATCAAGAAGTGCTCATTTCGAATGTTCTTATTCGTCGCTAAAAGAATCTTTTGGTTCTTCCAACATTAATGCACAGAATAAGAAACTTATACCTGCGCCTGCCGCCACCACATAAAAGAAGGTTTTAGCATCTACGAAAGAGTATATTGTTAAGTAGGTTACCGCACCTACGTTACCGTATGCGCCAGCCATACCTGCAATTTTTCCTTGAATTTTGTGGTTGATAAGTGGTACAAAAGCAAAGGTAGCACCCTCAGCTCCTTGCACAAACATAGAGCAAGCCATGGTTATGATAACAGAAACTACCAACCACCATACACCACTAAACTGCGGTAATAATGTTTGTACACCTTCTACTATTGGACCATACTTTGGTATAATAGCCATGCAAAAGAAACCTACAGTAATACCTAACATATAAATAAGCATGGTTCTTTTTCTACTCGACATGTGATCGGATAAATAACCACCCAAAGGACGAGCAACCAGGTTAATAAATGCAAATGAACCTGCTACCAAACCTGCCATCGTTACCGTCATAATTTTTTCTCCTTCAGCATTACGCAATGGCTCAAATACGGTTAAGAAAAACCATGGTAACATTGATACAACCGCTAACTCTGCACCAAAATTGGCGAAGTAGGTACTGTTTAAGGCTGCCACACTACTCCAAGGATACTTTTCCTCTTCCGGCACTCCTTTTTTAAGTGCTGGTAAGTTTTCTTTTAAAATACCATATACCGTGTATAAATACCACAAGCCAAGTACTACATAAATAGCGTTAACAATGGTAGCCGACAACATTGGTTTTCCATCAACATCCATCCCACCTAATTTCCATGTTAAAATACCAAGGGCACCGTACAATGGAAACGACCAAACGATGTATTGAATTAAATCTTTATAGCTCGAAACCGGCATAGCGCCCATTTTTTTTGCCGCAACAAAGTGGTAATCTTTAGTGGCGCCTTCTTTTGGCAAATCACGTGCTGCAAAGTAATAGAATACGCCATAAACCGCACACAAAATTGAGCTAGATGCTAAAGACCATCTCCAACCATCATCACCTCCAAAAACGGTAAAAGCAATAACTGGTATTAAACCTGCTGCAGCTGCAGAACCAAAGTTACCCCAGCCTGCATAAAAACCTTCTGCTTTACCAATGTGTTTTGGCGGAAACCACTGACCCGTCATTCTAATACCAATAACAAAACCGGCACCAATAACACTTAAGAACAATCTAGACACTACTAGCTGTATAAACGTGTCACCAAATGCAAAAAACAATCCTGGAATGGCCATTAACACCATTAAAATACCAAACACTCTTCTTGGTCCAAACTTATCTACCATAGAACCAATAATTACCCTACCTGGTATGGTTAGTGCCACGTTACAAATTAGTAAGGTTTTAATGTGCTTTTTTGTAAGAAAATCTAAATCCTCCAAAATGGTACTGGCCAGTGGAGCAAAGTTAAACCACACAAAAAACGTTAAAAAGAATGCAATCCACGTTAAGTGAAGAATTCTTATTTCTTCTTTAGAAAAATCAAACAATCTGAATTTTCCATCATCAATTGTTGTTGCCATAATAATTTATTGTTTGTTGTAATTGTTATTAACATGTTTATTATATGATGG
>CAXHCC010000003.1:0-35528 GCA_964014945.1 uncultured bacterium
ACAACGCACATCGTCGGCAGCGTCAGATGTGTATAAGAGACAGCTTTTAATTGATACAGAGAGAAGATTAATAAATCTATAAACAAGAAAGGCCTAAGCAATTGCTTAGGCCTTTCTTGTTTTACGACAAGTTGTATTGTAAGCTAACTTATTGAGTTACCCTTCCTGGATAGGACTTTAACCCTTCTTCCAAACACGTAATAGCTTTTTTAAGCGAATCTACATTAAGCACATAAGCAATTCTTACTTGGTTTTTACCTAATCCTGGTGTAGCATAAAAACCGCTTGCAGGAGCTAACATAACCGTTTCGTTGTTGTAATCGAAAGATTCTAAAAGCCATTGGCAGAATATATCGGCATCATCTATAGGTAATTGTGCAATACAGTAAAAAGCCCCACTTGTTTTAGGGCAAATAACTCCGTCAATATTATTTAGTGCTTCTACAAGATAATCACGCCTTTTTACGTATTCCTTCTTTACACTTTCCGTATATTCTAAAGGTTCGTCCAATGCCGCTTCCGCACCAATTTGTTCTAGTGTTGGTGGGCTCAATCTTGCTTGAGCAAATTTCATGGCAGCCGCCATTACATCTTTGTTTTTAGAAACCAGTGTACCAATTCTCGCTCCGCAGGCAGAATACCGTTTTGAAATGGAATCGAGCATTACTACATTGTTATCAATTCCCTGTAAATGCATTACCGAGAAATATTCTTTGCTATCATAACAAAACTCTCTATATACCTCATCAGCAAACAAAAACAAATCGTGCTTAATAACTAGCTCCTTCAGTTTTTCTAATTCCTCTTTAGTATATAAATACCCAGTTGGATTGCCTGGGTTACAAACCATTATACCCCTTGTTTTAGGCGTAATTTGCTTCTCAAACTCTTCAATTAAGGGTAAAGAAAAACCTTTATCAATTGTGGATTGAACCGGTTTTAAGGTTATGTCAGCTGCACATGAAAAACAGTTGAAATTTGCATAAAAAGGCTCTGGAATTATCACCTCATCACCAGGATTAAAACAAACCATCATCGCTATTTGTATAGCTTCAGACCCCCCGGTAGTAACAATAATATCGTCCGGACTTACGTTAATATTATGCTCTGCGTAATATTTGCAAAGCTTATCTCTATAGCTAGGTATACCAGCAGAATGTGAGTACTCTAATACGTTTATATCAACGTTTTGAATCGCATTAATAAAAGATTTTGGTGTGGCAATATCTGGTTGCCCTATGTTTAGGTGATAGACCTTTTTTCCGGCATTTTTTGCAGCTTCAGAAAAAGGTACCAGCTTTCTTATCGGTGAAGCTGGCATAATGTTTCCTTTTGTAGAGACTTTGGGCATGGGTATAGAACTATTCGTGCGCAAAGGTAACATTTTAGGCTCTTTGAACAAACGCATTATTTTATTGATCAATATGTATACTACAATATCAATTTAGCAGCAGCAGCTATCCTAATAATATTCCTATATTTAGCATCCTTCATCTTCTATTACAATGAGTTTAAATAAAATAGATATTCAAAGTAAAGCCTTGATGTTAGCTCAAGTTGGAGCATGGGAATATAATGTAGCAGAGGGAATAATTTCTTTAACGGATATAGCGAAGGCTATACATGGAATTTCCATAAATGATACACCAAGTTTTGATGAATTAATCCTTGTTTATAAGGAAGGAGAAAGTAGGAATGCGTTAAGCAGGCATCTAAAGCGAGCAATTGAGTACGGAGAAACCTACGATTTACAATTACAGATACAACCAAAACAAGGAGAATCTGTATGGGTTAGAGCTATTGGTGAACCTATCCTAGACGATGGTAATTGCACTAGCTTGGTTGGTACATTTCAAAACATTACAGAAGAAGTTGAGTTGGATAAAAAACTAGAAGACAATCAACGCACCCTACTTATAGCTCAGAAGGTTGCTAAAATTGGAAGTTTCGAATTCGATTTATTAACAGGGAATTTATTCTGGTCGGATGAAGTTTATGCTATATGGGGATTAGATAAGAAGGAAATAAAGCTGACTTACGAGATGTATATAAATACGATACATCCTGATGATAGGGAAATAGTAGAAACAGCCTACAATTATTCTGTTAAAAATAAAACACCGTTTAGTGTTAAGCACAAATTGGTAATGGCCGATGATTCAATTAAGCATGTTCATTGCCGCTCTGTTACTTATTATAATAATTCGGATAAGCCAGTTAAAACTATAGGAACGGCTCAGGACATAACCGAGCAGGAAAATTTGAGAATTGAGTTATTGAAAAGTGAAAAACGTTATAAAGATGTTTCTAATTACTACTTAGAAGGCTTAATATTTCATAGACAAGGAATTGTGGTAGAAGCAAATAAGGCTTGTGAAGATATTTATGGTTATGCGAGCGATGAGTTAATTGGAATGAATACGTTGTCAGTTTTGGCCCACCCGGATGATATTGATGAAATTGTTAAGATGTATACCTCTCTAAACGAGCCATCGGCTCCTTATGAGTGCAGAATATTAACAAAGGAAGGAAAGGTAAAGTGGGTTGAAAACAGGAGTAATGAAGTAGAGTTCGATGGTAAGTTAACCACTGTTACTCGGGTAAGAGATATTTCAGATATAAAGAAAACTAGGGAGGAAGCGAAAAAAAACGAAAGAATCCTGAATATTATTTCTGAAAACACTTCAGACCATATTATGTTGGTGAATAAGGATAGGAGAATACAATATATCAATTATACAGTGGAGGGTATGACTCCTGAGCAGGTGGTGGGAGTTTCAGTTGTAGATTTTGCTCCAGAAAATGATAAGGAGTTGGTGAAAAGTAAATATGACGAACTTTTTAAGACTAAACAGATTGTTCGATACAGTCAAAGTTTTGTATCACCAGATAATGATACCTATTACTTCGATGTGAGATTAGATCCTGTTCTTAAGAACGAGGAAGTGGATTCGGTTGTAGTAAATGCAAGGGATGTAACAGATACTAGGAGAACCCAAGAGAAGCTCTTGCAAAGTGAAGAACGGTTAAACATAATTACCTCTAATACATCGGATAGTATAATGCTGGTAGACAAAAATCAGAATATTGTCTTTTTAAACAAAGACGCTTATGGTATAGAGGTAAATAACGTAATAGGGAAATCATTACTTGATTTTGCTCCTGAAGGGTATAGGGATGTTGCGGATGAAAGTTTTAAAAGTGTTTTTAAAAATGGAAGGGAGGCTAACTATCAAACACCTTTTATTGCACCTAATGGAGACGTTTTTTATTTTGATGTTAGAATGGCTCCTGTATTTAAGGATAATTCTGTTGATTCCGTGGTTATTAGTGCAAGGGATGTTACTTCTCGAAAACAAGTAGAAAGTGATTTAATTGAGAGCGAAGAACGGTTAAGCTTAATAACGGAAAATTCTTCGGATTATATTATATGGGTTAATGAAAACCTAATCATCAACTTTATTAATAGAACTCCAGAACATAACAGGGAAGCAGTAATAGGCCATTCAATTCTTGAGTTTTTACCAGGTCCTTCAAAAAGTACTTTGGAAAACGCTTGCAATACGGTGTATGATACAGGAGATGTTGAGTCGGTACAGCTGGATTATATCGGCATTGACGATAGTGGTTATGTGTTTGATGTTAACATATCTCCAGTTATTAGAGAGGAAAAGGTTGTGTCACTCGTAATAACGGCACGGGATGTTACGCGAAAATTGGCCGTTTCTAAATCGCTTAAGGAAGAGCAGGAAAAATACAAGAAATTGGTTGATTTGAGCCCTGATCCGATTGTAATAACTCAAATGGGGGCATATAAATTTGTAAATAACGCTTTTTGTAAACTGTTGGGTTACACAGAGGAGGAAGTTCTGGCAAAGGACTTTACGATATTTAATGTTATTCCTAAAGAAGATCATACTCTGATCATGGAGAATTATCAAAAGTTTGCGAAAATGGTAGCTTCTGGTGAAATAAACAACAAAGACCCAAGGAAAGGTGTTTATAACATGATTAACCGTGGTGGTACAATTATCAATTGCGAGTCAACAACATTGTCAATTGACTATCAAGGAACATCTGCTGAAATGACCATTATTAGAGATGTTACCGAGCGGAATTTACGAGAAGCTAATGTAACGCTCATGGCGAAGAAATCTGTTGAATACAAAGACGCGTTATTGTCACTTACCAATAATCAGTTTACCAACTTATCTGAGATGTTTAACAATATTACCAAATTGGTGGGGAAAGTTATGAATTTGGAAAGGGTGAGTATTTGGAAGTTCAACAATAATCAGAGCTCTATTTATTGTGAAAGTCTTTATACGCAGTCAACAAATATTGTGGAGAATGGTTTTGAGTTAAACAAACAAGATTACCCAAATTATTTTAGTGCTATAACAAGTAATAAAGCCATAATTGCAGATGATGTTCTTAACAATGAGCATGCAAAAGAATTGTTGGATAGCTATCTAAAACCCTTGGGCATCACTTCAATGATGGATATGATAATAAGAGGAGGAGATGAGGAATACGGTGTATTGTGTTTGGAGCATGTTGGCGATCGAAAAGTTTGGATAGAGTCCGAACAAGAGTTTGCAGCTTCAATTGCTAACGTTGTATCTCTAACAATATCAACCTCAGTACAAAAAGAAGCCGAGGCATTTCTACGCGAGAGTGAAAAAAGGTATAAAGACTTATCAAACTTATCCATTGAGGCAATTTTTATTCATAAGAATGGTATGATAATGGATGTTAATAATGCTTGTTCTGCGATATTTGGTTATACCTATGAAGAGTTTATGGAATTGGATGGCTTGAAGTCATTGGTACATCCTGATGATATGGCTGCAACCAATGAAAAAATCAAAACGAAATACAAAGGCTCTTACGAAATTAAAATGATTAGGAAGGATGGAAGTGTTATTGATTGTGAGATACAGGCAAAAAATATATTGTTTAAAGGGGAAGAATGTAGGGTAACAAGGGTTAGAAATATTACAGAAAGAAAGCAATCTGAGAAGGCGTTACGTGATAGCGAAGAGAAGTATAGACAATTAGTAGATTTAAGCCCAAACCCTATAGTAATTACCCAGGAAGGAAAGTACAGGTTTGTTAATAAAGCATTTGTAGATATGTTTGGCTATTCGCAAGAAGAACTATTTGCTGATGATTTCACTTTTTTTAATATTTTGGACGAAAGAGAGATTCCTAAAGTACAAAACCGGTATAAGGACTGGCTCTCAGGAAAACCATTATCCCCACATTATACTCTTAATTTAGTTACTAAGTCGGGAGAGGTATTAACTTGCGATACCACTTCTGGAAAGATTACATTTAATAATGAGCATGCAGATATGGCCATTATTCATGATATAACTGAAAGAAAGAGAATGGAGGAGGAGTTGTTATTGAAAAAACAAGAAGTGATTAGTCAGCGAATCAAGCATTTTATAGGGGGGCAAGAGCAAGAACGTAAGCGCGTGGCACGAGAACTACACGATAGTATTGGTCAATCGCTTACCAGCGTGAAAATGATGGTTGATGACTTGAAGTTGGAATATAATGACATTAAACAACAGGTGTTGAAAGCAAATGTGAATGGATTGATTGAAGAGGTGAAGCAAATATCTGAGTCATTAGCACCTTCTGTTCTAACGGATTTAGGTTTTGAAAAAGCGGTACAGCAGTTATGTAAAAAAATTAACGAATCAACTAAAATAAATGTTGAATTGTTTGTGGATGTTAAAGATGAAATAATGGATTTGTATGCTTTGGATGTGTACAGGATTATTCAGGAATCATTAAATAATGCCGTAAAACACTCAACGGCCAAAGATATTCAAGTGCAAATATTGCTTATTGAAAATTCAATCCGTATTTTTATTGAGGACAATGGAATTGGATTTGATGTAAAAAAAGAATTTAACAAAGGAACTAAAGGCCTTAGTAATTTAAAAGAGAGAACAGAGAGTTTGGGTGGAGTATTATTTATTGATACTAGCCCAGGCAACGGAACAACCATAAATATAGAAATACCAATAAATTAATGAAAACAAGAATAATTTTAGTAGACGATCATAGCATGGTGAGATTAGGAGTGCGCACTATGGTGGAAAGAATTGCAAATGTGGAGATTGTTGGAGAAGCAGAGAACGGACTAGAGGCAATGGAGCTTATTGAGCGATTAAACCCTGATATTGCACTATTGGATATAAGCATGCCAAAAATGAATGGTTTGGAGGTGGCTAAAAAAGTGTACGATTTGAAGTTGCCTACTAAGGTCTTAATTCTATCGATTTACCATGATGAGGAATATGTGGTAAAGAGTATTGAGTATGGTTGTTCAGGATATTTGATGAAAAACGCAGATCCAGAGGAGGTAGAATTAGCAATTAAAACCTTAGTTTCTGGCGAAAACTATTATGGTGCCAATATTTCAAAAATCATGATGAAGAATATGGTGCAGAAACAGAAGGAAACAACTACAATTTCTCAGCAGAATTTAACAAAAAGAGAAGTAGAGGTTATAAAAATGATAGCAGAGGGACTAAAAACAAAGGATATAGCAGAAAAACTATTTATAAGTACTAGAACTGTTGAGACCCACAAGACCAATATATATCACAAGCTAGAGATTCATAATTCAGCCCAATTAATTCGTTATGCTATTAAAAATAGCTTAATTACAATCACAAGCTAGCATATTTTTGTATACGTGTTTATACCTATGCAAGTACGCTTGTAGGTGTAATGGTAACTCTAGAATTCTTTGTATTTGCTTTTAAGGTGAATAATCTTTAATTTGTACACATCGATAAGTAAATGTTGAGAGACATAATTCAGAATTAATATTAGACTTTTATGAGGATTACTCCTAATACTGTAGCAATGCTCATGTTTTGTTCCGTTGCTATAAACTCCTTAGCTAAAGGAGAACAAATAGATGAATTAGTTGACTCCACTATCAATTATACAGACGAGAATGGTAAAAGACAAGGATATTGGGTCTTTACCAATGAAATGGTGAATGGTGAATGTGAAGATGATGAGCAAAAAATAAAGGAAGGCAAGTATACCAACAGTAGAAAAAACGGTATATGGAAAGAGTACTTTTGTAATGAAAATTTTAAAAGTAAAATAAATTATGTTAATAATCGTCCTAATGGATACGCTATAGTTTTTCATGAAAACGGAAACATTAAGGAAGAAGGAGAGTGGAAGAACAATCGTTGGGTTGGGGCTTATAAGTTATACTACTCAAACGGTAATGTTCAGCAAGAGTTTAATTTTAACGCAACGGGCAAACGTACCGGTAATCAAAAGTATTATTATGAGAATGGAGCCCTTATGATTGAGGGTACATGGTCTGCTGGTAAGGAATCAGGTATTGTAACCGAGTATTATGAAAACGGGGATGTTAGGGCTATTAAAGATTTTGCTGGAGGAGTGTTGGATTCATCGAAAACCCAAGTGTTTGCGCCAAAACTTCCAATTGAACCTCACGCAATTAAACTTGAAGATGTTGCACCTCCACCACCCGTTATAGTTGAAAAGAATGAGAAGGATAATTTAGGTAAAAAGTTTAATGGAGAAGGTTATTGGCAATTATATAATTCGGACAAGCAAATAACTAAAGATGGTACCTTCAAGCGTAACAGATTTATTTCTGGAAAAGCGTATTACTACGATGAGCAAGGCTTATTGATAAGAATTGCGATATACAGAAATGGTAAATATGTGGGTGATGGCATAATTGAAGAGGAAAAAAAGATGCATTAATCACTCATTTTAGCTCGTATAAATTCTTAAACTATCTTTTTGCTGTACTAAGCAGATAAAATTTCTAGCATGCGTAGCAAGTCGGGTTGTAAGCCTACTTTGTGCTTAATTGCTTTGGCGAAAGGTGTGTAGGTAATTTTTTTATCTATTATTCCTATCATTTCTCCGCTGTGCTTGTTTATGAGTGCTTCTACAGCAGAAAACCCCATTCTACTACTATTTACCCTATCCATAGTACTTGGGTTGCCACCACGCTGTAAATGGCCTAGTATTGCAACACGAGCATTTTGCTTATTCAGTTTTTTCTTCACCTTCTCAGCCACTTTAAAAGCACCACCCGCTTCATCGCCTTCAGCTACAATTACAATTTTTGATGTTTTATCCTTTCTTATCTTACTTAACCGACTTATTAATGCATCCAAATTTGTTTCCGTTTCCGGAATGATAATAGCTTCAGCACCGGCTGCAATTCCAGATCGTAAGGCAATTAATCCAGCATCTTTTCCCATCACTTCTACAAAGAATATCCGATCATGACTTTCAGCTGTGTCTCGTAATTTATCCACTGCATCAATAACCGTATTAATTGCTGTGTCATACCCTATAGTAAAGTCGGTTCCATACAAATCATTATCTATTGTTCCTGGACAACCAATGAAAGGAATGTCGCAGGTTTTTGAAAATTCCAAAGCCCCCTTAAATGTTCCATCGCCACCTATTGCAATTACCCCTTCAATATCCTGCTCTTTAAGATTTTTATATGCTTTCTCTCTCCCTGAAAGTTCCATAAACTCATTACTTCTGGCAGTTTTTAAAATAGTGCCACCTCTGTGAATTATGTTTGAAACAGAGCTAGGGGTTAAAGGAATAAAGTCGTTATTTATCATGCCGTCGTACCCTCGTCTAATACCAACTACTTCTATATTATTGAAGCAAGCAGTTCGTACCACAGCTCTTATACATGCGTTCATACCAGGAGAATCTCCTCCAGATGTAAATACAGCAATCTTTTTCATATCCTTAATTTAGAATAATACTTACTTTTTTAATTTATGTAGTTTTTTTGTGCCTTTGTACATTTCATATTTCATAAGCCTACACTCTAACGGTCCATTGTACAACTTAATCTTTCTTGATGGTCGTAATCCTATATGTTTAAGCGCTTCAATATTGGAGCTAATTACCCAGCAATCGTAACCACTAAAGTTTTTCTTAAACGCATCTCCAATTTGTTGGTATAACGCAAAAATATCGTCTTTATCCATTCGCTCTCCATAAGGTGGGTTACAAACCACTATTCCTTTTCCTACAGGAGCAATAAAGTCCGCAATATTTCCTGTTGTTACTTTAACTATATCATCTACTTTCGCTAGTTTTACATTTTCCTTAGCCTTTTTACTCACATTTGGAGATAGTTCGTTGCCAATCAACTCTTGTTTGTGGTCGCTAATGCGGTTGATAGCTGAATCAAAAATTTTATTAAACAAATCCTCGTTAAATGGTAAAAATTCTGTCCACGACTCAAACCCAAACCTATCTCTAAAGTAGCCCGGAGGGATATTGTTAGCCATTAAGCCTGCCTCAATCAATATTGTTCCAGATCCACACATGGGATCAATAAATGTACTTCTTTTGTCCCAACCGGTGTGCATTACAATTCCTGCTGCTAGTACTTCATTGATGGGGGCAAGGTTTGTTTTATCTCGATAACCTCTTTTGTGTAGTGATTGTCCAGAGCTATCAATAGATAAAGTACATTCATTTTCAAAAATGTAAAGATTTAAACGCAAATCGGGTTCCTCTAGGTTTACTGATGGTCTTTCGTTATACCTTTCTCTAAACCTATCTACTATTGCATCTTTTGCTTTTTGCGATACGAATTGAGAATGTGTAAAATAATCGCTACTCAATACTGTATCAATAGTAAGAGTTTGCGTAATGGTCATATACTTTTCCCAATCAATTTTTTTGATTTCCTTGTATAAGGATTCTTCATTGCTTGCTTTAAATGATGCAATTGGAATTAATATTCGTAGCGCGGTTCGCAAACAGATATTGGCTTTATAAATAAAACCTAAGTCTCCGACAAACGATACGGCCCTGTTTAATGGCTTGATATCTCGTGCTCCCAATTGTAATAATTCCTTTGCTAACAATTCTTCCAAACCATAGGTGGTTTTGGCAATTAACATCATTTCTCCGTTATTTTCCGCTTTACTCACTGGCAATAATATTAAATGGTGTTGTGATAAGTAGTTTAAAGTTTTCTCCCTCTTGTTTCATGTTGTCATTGGTATAATACCAGTTGACATTAACTGCGCTTTTGTTTTGTTGGTGAAGGTTTTCCATAAGCATTATTAAATCCAACAAGTATTTGGCAGAATCATTTGTAATATACGTTAGTTGAATGTTAAGTAAGGTGTCTTTTTGTGGTTGTAAAGAATAGGCTTGACTTGCTTCAAATAACGGTTTATAAAAGGTTTTAGCATCGTCCATGGTTGAATTTCCGGTTATTGTCAATGTTCCATCTGTGGTGTCAAACGCAACCTTTGGGCTTAGTTTACCTTCTTTTATAAATAGGTCTTTCATAATCATTAATTATTGAATAATAACGATTTTCGAACAGATAACACTTTCATTATCCGATAAGTTTACGATATAACTGCCAGGCTTACAATTATTGCCAAGCAAAATTTCCTTTCTTGAATTACCCTGCTCCAATATAAACCCTTCTTCATACACCATAAGCCTATTCATATTAACTATTTTAATCCTTACAGCACACGTAGTTTTATTATCGGTTATTTTAAGTTCGAATTTACCATTGTTAGGATTTGGGGATATGCTAATGTTTGACTTGTTATCAATTGTGTTAATTGCAGTTAAGTAACAATTTGTGGGTGGGAATAATATATGTTTTAAACTATCAAAATCAATATAACATGCCCAATTGGGGTTATCAATAAACGGGTTGCGATTTCCTTGGAGGGAGTCAATATAATCATTTCGTGCTATTTCTTTATTGTCAGGGGGATCATCGAAATGCCATTGTTTTAGTATTTTTTGCTCTTGTCCGTAAGCTATATTGTAACTGATCGAATCAGGTAAAGTCCATTTGTACCTAATTAATTGGTACATAATTGCTCGTGCTACATTGCCCTTAATTTCACCTCTTGGTTCATATACTATATTTCCAGATTCGTTTGCACCTAATTTTGCACTTAAGTATTCTTCTGATATTGTTTTAACTTCTCCAAGAGGGTAGTTGCTTCTCACTGCGTTTACCTGACTTTGATTTGTAAGCAATAAGGAATGGTAATCACTGTATTCTGGTAATAATTCAAAATTATGTGTGTTGTACGATGGCATCCAACTTTTAGGGTAGGTGTGTTCTCTGCTAAAATTATCATTGGTCCAATTTAATATGGAATCATACATTTTAATTTCTCCACTATAATCACATGTAATTGCACGTTTGTTATTTACTGTATCACGCGCTATAAATTTATGCACCATTTGGTTGGCATAGGTGTAGTAGCTTTGTTGCCTATGGTTAGTTAATTTTCTGTGTAAGTCTGATATAAAACTATTATTATAAGGAGAAATGCCCTTGTAATAATCACTGGCAGCCATACTGCTTGGTGTAATCAAGCTTTTTTTTGCAATGTTAGTACTATTATAGTTGATAGAAGTTCCATTGCCATTAAATGCAAATACAGCAAAGTAATAAGCTGTATTACTTTGGATATTATTAGGAGCAATTATTGTATTGCTATCCGAAGAAATAACTTGCGCGTCACCTACGATATCACCTCGTTTATATGTTTTTCCGTCTACCGGTGTTGCAATAATATTAGGTGCCGATTTGCGAAGTATTAAATAGCCATCACAGCTATTAGCGGTATCTAAATGTAGTTGCAAAATAACCCTAAACGTTTTATTGCTAACAATTGATATACTGTCCACATTCAAAGAAGGCTCAGGTGCTAATTGAGCATGGCAAATTTGTGCGATGTGTATTAGTATAAACCATGTTAATACATGTTTTCTCATGAATTTAGGTTATATATTTTAAGTTATTTGTACGTGAAATTACGCGAATTAGCGGATTACCCATGAATTATATCTATATTTTGGATAAGGCGTACGTGATAATTTCTTAATATTGAAGGCCTAAACTTAATTGTTATGGCTTCAAGCGGACATAGTCATTCACACAAACTATCAGCAGCAGGTTTACTGGTTACCTTGGGTATCATTTTTGGGGATATTGGTACTTCTCCCTTATATGTACTTAAAGCAATTGTAGGAGAGTCGGCAATTAGTGAAGTTGTTGTGCTGGGAGGGCTTTCTTGTGTGTTTTGGACCTTAACCTTACAAACAACAATAAAGTATGTGTTGCTTACCTTAGAGGCGGACAATAAAGGGGAGGGAGGTATATTTTCATTATATACTTTGGTAAAACGTACTAAAGTAAAGTGGTTAATGCTACCTGCCATAATTGGTGGTAGTGCTGTGTTGGCTGAGGGTATAATAACTCCACCAATTTCTGTGTCCTCAGCTATTGAAGGGCTAAGGATGATTCCAAGTTTGGAACATATTCATCATTACACTGTTCCGATTGTAATCCTAATTATTTTTCTGCTATTCCTAATTCAACAGTTTGGTACCAAAAATATTGGGAAAATGTTTGGTCCAATCATGATGGTTTGGTTTGTGATGCTTGGCACATTGGGAATTATACACCTGTCTGACAATTGGGGAGTATTAAAAGCCTTAAATCCATATTATGGTTATGAGTTGTTGGTGCTGCATCCAGGAGGTTTTTGGGTGTTAGGTGCCGTGTTTTTATGTACCACCGGTGCAGAGGCTTTATACTCAGATCTGGGGCATTGTGGCAAAGAAAACATTCGTGTAACATGGGGGTTTGTGAAACTTACTTTATTGTTAAATTACTTTGGGCAAGGTTCATGGTTACTTTCTCACACTGGTGAATTATTGCATAATACAACTCCATTTTATGCGTTAATGCCTGAATGGTTTTTGCCTATTGGCATTGGTGTTGCTACGGTAGCTACAATTGTGGCTAGTCAAGCATTAATTAGTGGCTCGTTTACAATAATTAATGAAGGTATTCGGTTGGGCTTAGGTCCTAAAGTGAGGATTAAGTATCCTAGTATGTTAAAAGGTCAATTATACATTCCGTTTGTTAACTGGGCATTGTGTTTAGGTTGTATTATGATTGTACTTTACTTTAAAGAGTCTTCTAAAATGGAAGCTGCCTATGGGTTAACGATAATATTAGGTATGTTAATGTCTTCTCGATTACTTACCTATTTTATGATGATTAAGCACTATTGGAAACCATTAATTTGGGCCTTTATCGTTATTTATCTTATTGTTGAAGGTGCATTTTTGGTTTCTCAAATGGATAAGTTTATCCATGGAGGTTGGATTAGTCTTACAATTGCGGCTGTGTTAACCTTAATGATGTTAGCATGGAGGTATGCTCGAATAATTCGGGACAGATACCTTGATTTTGTTAAGATTGATGATCACTTACCGCAATTAGAGGATTTAAGTAAAGATTTAAGCGTACCAAAATATGCTACACATTTGGTATATTTAACCAATGCGGCTAAAAAAGATGAAATTGAATCAAAAATTATTTACTCTATATTTCAAAAACAGCCTAAGCGTGCCGATATTTATTGGTTTGTGCATGTAGACGTAGTGGATGAGCCTTATACAATGGAGTATAAGGTAAGTGAGTTTATTCATGATGATGTAATACGGATAGACTTTTCATTAGGTTTTAGAGTTGCTCCGAAAATAAATTTAATGTTTAGAAAAGTGGTGGAGGATATGGTGAAGAATAACGAAGTGGATATTCGCAGTAGGTATGCGTCTTTGTACAAGAACAATATAATTGGTGATTTTAGATTTATCGTAATAGAGAAGTGTTTGTCGTATGAAAACCAACTTCCGTTCTATGAGAAGTTTGTGTTGGATGTATATAACTTGCTTAAAAGGCTGGCCATGTCAGAGGAAGAAGCCTTTGGTTTGGATACAAGTTCTGTTACCGTTGAAACGGTTCCAATGCTGGTAACTCCTCCAAAAGCTATTAAGTTAAAACGTGTTTGATAACACGGTTACTAAAGGTTAAGGACACTTTTTTGATTCTTCGCTTTCCAAAAACTTTAGGGCATTTTTGTTGTTAGTGTCAAGTGCTTTAATTTTCATGAAATACGGTTTGGCTTTACATATTTGTTTGTTGTTTATATGATAAACACCTAAATAAGTATAGGCCTCAATTTTAGGTTTTCGCATTCTTGCAGAACTGTTATCTTCAATAAGTTCCAATACTTTTTCATACATGGGTTTAGCAAGCCAATTCTCATTGTTTTTATCTATTTGAGATAAAGTCCTCGCACGCCATAAGTAGCTTAAATGCAATGTTGGTTTAAGCCTTGCAATATTCTTAAAAATAGAGTCGGCATTTTCAAACTCCTTTGCTTTATAATATGCTTTTCCAAGTGCAAAGTTGTCCTTTAAGTTGTTTGGTGATGCATTTATATTTCTTACCAACAAATCAATTGCTTCTGGGTATCTTTTCATCTTCATGAAAGATTTTGCAACTTCTCTGTTTAATACCAAATCATTAGTGTCGCTTTCTAAAGCAATTTTAAAATCTAATAAAGCCAATGAATCGTATCCATTTTGGGCAAGTAGTTTTCCTCGGTAAACATGGTCTTTATTAATAATTTTAAAGCTTATATTTGTTTGTGCTAGCTCAAACATTTTATTAATACTTACGAGTCCTTCCTCATGTTTTCCAGCTTCAAACTCGGAATAGGCTTTGTATCTATAGGTAAACGGTTTTAGAGAGTCGCATTCCAAGGCTTTAGTAGCTGCAATTATTGACTCTTCATACATCTCGGACCTATTTAAAAAACCAGCATACCTCCCTCGCGCACCGCAATCATCATTTAATTGTAAATAGTGCTTATAACTGTTTACAGCCAATGTGAATTTTTTTGCCCTAAAATAAATTTCCGCTAATTCTCTATGTGCCGGTGCAAAGTTCGAGTCAATAGCTAGCGCTTCTTTATACATATTTACGGCTGGTGAAAAGCTCTTTCCTAGGCTATATAATTGCCCTTGCCTTAGTATGCCAACTATCGAGTTTGGGTTTATGCTAACCGCTTTCTGATAATATAAAATGGCTTTGCTACCATCGTTTTTCTTTAATGCAATATCTCCACGTAACAGGTATAGTTCCTCATTATTTGGATTGGAAGTCTCCACCATACTTAGGAGTTTTTCGGCTTCTTGAAAATCGTGATGTTCAGATCTGATGTACAGTTCTGCAATTTTCAATTGTACAGTTGTTTTCTTGTTGTTGGGTAAGGTTTTCGCTTTGTACAATACGGTATTAGCGCTATCATATTGAGTTCTATCCCAAAGAATTTTTCCTAAGCCTATATAGCAAAAAGGGTTTGTTGTATTTACATCTATTCCTTTATTATAAAATTCAAGAGCCTTAGCGGTTTGCTTGTTTTGGTAATAGTTTTCACCTGCGTAAAAGTAAATTTCTCCGTTTTGAGGGTTTTCTTGAATTAGTTTATCAAAAACTTTTTCGGCTTTGTCAAACTGTTCGTTTTTAGTAAGCTTAATAGCATCTTCCAAGGTTTGTGTATTTCCTTGATACACACTTGTTATTAATAAAATTAATACTAGAATGTTTTTCATAATTAATTAGTATTTATTTCTACAATACGTTGTGGTGGAAACGAAGGTACTAAGCCTTGCTTTAAAATGAGCAACTGTCCCTTACTTCCAGCAACAAATGATACAAATCCCATACCAAGTCCGGCACGCGTTTGCCTGTTTATCATATAAATACTTCTACTTAAAGGATATTGCTTTGTTTTTATATGTGCAGGGTAGGGTTTATACGCGGTTTTACCTTTAGCTTCACTTATGCCCAATATTTTTATTTCACTTAACAATGTGTCGTTTTTTCTGTCATCCTTATCACTAATATGGTTAAGCGCAATAATTCCTAATGCAGATGGAGCGTTTGAAATATAATTGATGACTTCTTTTTCATTTTGCATTGCGTAAACGTTAGCTCCAAAACTCCCCCCTAATAGTAGGCTATCCTTGATATATGTACTGTTTGCAGATAGGGGGTTGTCTAGCACCACTTCAACTTCCTCCTTACCTTCTACTATCTGTTTTAGTGAAGTAATACTCATATTTTTGAGTGGGTTATTTTTGTTGGCAATAATTACCACTGCGTCATCTGCAATTTTTGTGCTAATAGGGTATATGTTGTTTGAAGAAAACACTTTTTCCTCCTTGCCACTTAAAGGGCTTCCACGCACTATTACTTTACATGAATCATTTAAAAGTAGAGCTAGCAGTTGTTCAGATAGTACATAGTCAACATTAATAGTAGCATTGGTGTATATAGCTTCAAAAGTGTTACGTTGTGCTTCTATAATGTTTTCAAAATTCTTAGCAGCAGCAATTTTAACGTTGCCTGCAGTGGTAGTGTCTGTCGGGTTATTGCCAGTGTGGCATGAGCCTACTAGGATGGAAATAAGAATAGCAAAATGAATGTTTCCTGGAACTTTCATTAGCATTAAGCTCTGTTCTTTTTTTTAAAAATGTAATACCTGAAAATGGCGTAGAAAATAAATACAACTCCTAAAGGCTTACGGTAAACAGTAACATAGGAATTGCCAAAATCGGTAAATAAAAACGATAGCCCCATTAACAAATAAACAACAGCCATTCCCAAACTAAAATAGGCCATACTGCTTGTTTGATTTTTCAAGGCAAGTAGTTTTATCTAAGTTCAAATTTAACTCTGGAAGAATACCTCACTCTTACGGGTGTTCCGTTGTTTTTACCTGGAGTGAATTTTGGAAGCGATTTAATAACCCTAACGGAGTTTTCGTCACATTTCTTACATCCTGGAACACCTTTAACAACTGTTACTTCTCCAATGGTGCCATCTTTTTCTACAACAAAATATAAATAACAAGTTCCTTCAATTCCAGAATCATATGCAATTGCTGGATATTCTGTATTTCTTTGAATATAGCTAAGCAGGGCTTCATCACCTCCAGGGAATTTTGGCATTTCTCCAACGAACATATGAATGGTATTGTCTTCTTGTTCAACTACTCCATCACCGTACTCATCCAAAAGTGAAAAGTCATCATCATCACCTTCTACATCATTTGTTACAGCCGCAATTTGCGTTAAGTCTTCATCTTCTTGGATAGGTATTTCTTCTTCCTCTTCCAAAATTTCCTCGTCTTTTACAACAGGAGGTGTAAACTTAATTGTTTTGATTAAGGGTGGAGGAGGCGGTGGTGGTGCTGGTTCAGGCTCTTTTTCATCAATTGGTGGGGGAGCCATTAAATCAACTGTAGTTACCGTAAGTATTTCGTTAGCATCATCGCTACTACTGTTTATTAAGTTAACGATTAATGGTGTGCCCACGAGGATTATAAAAAACGAACTTGCAATTAATAGACCTAACCCAAGGTTTTTATTGTGATTAACTCTGAGATAATAGGCTCCATATAGCTTGTTCTTGTTTTCAAAAACAAGTTCATTGCGCTTTTCTGCAACAACATTTTCCCAATTATTTGCAAATGTTTCTTTATTCATTTGTTTTTTGCATACCAGCCATTAATGCTAATTCTTGCTTCATTGGTTCAACCACCGCATACTTGCCTATATTGCAAATGTTTAATTCGTCTATTACGTCTATTACGTTCTTATATGTGGCCCTTTCATTGGCTTTTACCAATACGGTTAGCGCTCCTTTCTTCTTTTTAGCCATAGTAACTAGTTCTTTATAAGTACTGTCACTAATTTCTCTAGCCTGAAAGCGTTCTTTAACAATATCAATTTCATCTACGGTTGATTTGTTCTTTTCCAATAGCAATTCATGCAAACCGTCAATAGCGTAGTTGGTTTTGTTTAAAACAGTTGGAGTAGCCTTTTTTACATTGTTCTCTGGATAAAATTCACCGTAGTAATAATAAATGTTGTCTTCGCCACCCAATAAAATGGTTAATGCATTGTTTACTTTAATGTTTTTTGTGGAGTCAACATCTTCTTTTGGAAATGCTAATTCCATTGCTTTTGGTTTATTGAATGTAGATGTAAGTACAAAAAATGTAAGTAGCAAAAAGGCCAAGTCCACCATAGGTGTCATGTCAATTTTAGTAGACGCCTTTTTCGCTCTCCTTTTATTGTGCTTGCCACCAGAATTTCCCTGATCTGTATTTACCTCTGCCATTGCTTTAATCTAATTCCTCTTCTTCACCCTGTTCTAAGTTGGTGATAAGGTTAAATCGAAATATATCTTTGCTTGTAAATATTTTTATAATCTTTTTAACGTCGGCGTATTTGGTTTTAGCATCTGCTTTTATGGCAAATCGTAAGGGTTCACGCACAAATTCTCCGCCTGCATCCTCAATCTGTTCCTTATTACCTTTTGCTTGTCGCGCTTCTTCCATTCGTCCATAATGTATCCAATCACTCAATTCATTATTTAATGAGTCAGCAGGAATTCCAGGAGAAATTACTTTATCTCTTTTTTCCTTACTCATATTGATGTACTCTTTTAACTGACTCATTGGTATTCCAAAACTTGTCATGGTTGCAAATGTTGCCTTTTCTTGCTCAGTAAAGGATACATCGTATTTCTTTCCCATTTTCTCCAAAGCTTTTGTTCTTACCAAGGCATTGTTAAAATTGTAAAATGCTTTTCCTTCTTTGTCAATTGAAATAAGCATAACATTATGTGGTAATATTTTATCTGCTATGGAGGAAGGCGGATCAATAATCGCGGGTTCCTTAATTCGGGAAGTAGCGGTTAGCATAAAAAAGGTAACCAACAAAAATGCCAAATCCACCATTGGCGTCATGTCCAATGATGGTGAGCTTTTGGATGCCGAAGATTTAGCCATGTTATTAGGTGTAATCTACCGCTATAATTAAGCTTTTAATGAGTGTAAAATACTATAACCAGCCTCATCCATGCTGTGGGTTACTTCATCCACTCGTGTGCTAAAGTAGTTATAGGCTATAATACCTACTACCGATCCAAATACACCTAATGCCGTATTGATTAATGCTTCAGAAATACCTGTAGCAAGTGCGGTTGTATCTGGCGATCCAGCTGAGGACATGGCAGCAAATGAACGAATCATACCAATAACCGTTCCAACCAACCCCCATAAAGTAGCAACGGAAGCGCTTGTAGAAATTACCGATAAGTTTTTAGATAACATTGGTAATTCAAGACTGATAGCTTCATCTAGCTCTTTTTGAATGGCTGCAATTTTTTCTTCATTGTTTAGTGATTCGTCTGTATGAACGATTTGTAGTTTTTCTATTCCAGAACGTACCACATTAGCAAGAGAGCCTTCTTGGCTATCGCATAAGCTTATTGCTTCAGAATAATTGTTTGCAGATAAAGAGGATTTGATACTTCTTAAAAACTCACTCGCATTGCCTTTGCCTTTGGCTTTGTTCAAAGACATTAGTCGTTCGATAGAAAAAGTGACAATAACGATAAAGATTCCCATTAATATAGGAACAATAAAACCACCGGCGTGCATAATTCCTAAATAGTTGCCAGGAAGTGGGTGTCCTTCTGCATCAAAATTACTAGAGTTACCTAGTATTAAGGTGTATATTAATGTTGCCAATAGGAGGGAACCTCCAATAGCTGCAAGGGCAGTCATAAAATTAAACCCGTAGCTTTCTTTTTTAGTATCCATAGTTGTCTTAATTATTTCTTAATCCTTTGTTATATAACAATTTTGCGAGTGCAAATGTACAAATTTGTTGCATAATAATGCGCAATTAACACCTATTGTTAACGCTATATTAATATTACTTATTGTTTGTCTAGATTATTTATTTTTTCCTCTAGAAAAGTAAACTTTCAACAGTGGAATAAGTGTGATTATGATAAGCGCAATAACTATGATTCCAATGTTGTTTTGCACCCAAGGAATGTTGCCAAAATAATACCCTAATGTGGTAAATGTGCCTATCCATAATATGGCACCAAGTGTATTATAGATCATGAACTTCTTAAAATCCATTTTAATTATACCAGCTACAATGGGAGCAAAGGTTCTTATTATAGGTAAAAAGCGACCAATAATTATTGTATTTCTACCATTTTGATCGTAATATGATTTGGTGGTTTCTAGGTGGCGCTTTTTAAAAAAGAAGGAGTCTTTTCTTTTATATAACCTTTTACCCATCCTATGTCCAAACCAATAGCCCACAACGTTTCCAGCAACGGCTGCGCTAATCATCAGTAATTCTAGTTCAATAATATTAACATCCATAATTTCAGGATGAGACACACAAAAGATACCTGCAATAAATACAAGCGAGTCGCCAGGAAGGAAGAAGCCCACAAATAGACCTGTTTCCGCAAAAATGACAAATAATAGCAGGGATATTCCTCCAATTTTGATGATAGATTCAGGATCTACTAACTGTTTCAATAAATCGTAAATCTCTTCCACTTTAATTGTTGTTCAGAAATGCTATTGGGTAATGAACCAATAAAGGGTAGGGACAGAAGAGTATCTTATGCTTCTTCCGCTTGTCTCACCATTATAAATTCTAAAATATTCTCCGTATCCAAAACACCAACAAATGCACCATTTTCATGCACAGGAACAATTGCTGCATCGTGTTCTTGTATTTTTTTCCAAGCCTCAGCTAATTTCCAATTCGCATCAACGTATAGAAGGTTTTTATTCATTGCGGAAGATACCAGTGCCTCGTTACCACCTTCGTTTAAGCATTTAATGATATCATCCCGGCTAAGTGTCCCTGCTACTTTATTGTTTTCTATTACCAAAAAGTTTTTGATTTGTCCGTTTAATAGCATGCTAACCGCATTTCTAATAGGTTCACTGGCATCTATTTTTTGAAATTGCTGCATTAAAATATCCTTCACCTTAAAGCCTTTTAGAAGCGAATCCATTTCGGTGTACTTTGCTTCTGATCTTGCTCCTAAAAAGATAAAAATGCCTATAAAAATGAGTGTTGGGCTGTTTTTAAAACCAAATAAAACAAATAATACAGCCACAAATTGTCCTACCATGGCAGCTATATTGGTGGCTGTAGTTCTTTTTAGTTTTAAACTTAGTAATGCTCTAAACACCCTGCCACCATCCATGGGAAAAGCCGGTAGCAAATTGAAGAATGCCAATACAAGGTTTACAACAAAAAAATTAAGAAAGAAGTTGGAAGCATTAACTCCGTTTGATAACTGTTCTATAAAAGCTTCCGGTTCAGGAATACTAATAAATAAAGAAGTGATTGCTGCCAATACAATATTAACGGCAGGCCCTGCGATTGCAACTACAAGCTCTTCCCACGGTTTTTCAGGCATTTTTTCTAAGCGTGCCAAGCCACCTATTGGTAGTAAGGTAATGTCACGTGTTTTAATATTGAATCTTCGAGCAGCCATTGCATGCCCCAATTCATGCAGCAAAACAGTGATGAATACAAAGGAAATAAAGAGTACAGACCATGCGATCTGTGTTTGGTTATAGCCCGCTTTTTTGTTGGTGTAAACGATGAACCCTATTAATAATAAAAAGGTCCAATGTATGAATATATCAATACCTGCAACGGTGGCAAGTTTTAATTTCGATTTCATGTAGTAAAGATAAAAAAAAGGGGAGTAGTTCTCCCCTTTATTTATCATGCAAATATGATGCTTTTATTACTTTACATCAATGGTTTTGCTTTCTGGTTTCGCTTCTATTTCTTTTTTTGCAAGGGATACGGTTAGTATTCCGTTGTCGTATTTAGCACTTACATCTTCTTGTTTTGCATTTTCCGGAACTCTAAAGGATCTGCTAAACGATTGATAACTAAACTCCTTTCTTGTGTAATTTCCTTCATCATCTTTCTCTTCGTTTTCTTCCTTCTTTTCTGATGATATCGATAATACATTATTCTTTAGTTCTATTTTAAAATCGCTTTTACTCATTCCTGGTGCAGCTAATTCAATATTAAAATTACTATCCGTTTCTTTTACGTTAACCGATGGTAATGTTGTACCCGTCGCTGAAAAGTTTTTATCATTCCAGTCAAAAAAATCTCGTGAAAAAAAGTCGTCGAAAAATGAACTGGATGATGGAAATAAAGATTTTCGTTTTTCTAATGAACTCATAATGACCTCCTTTTTTTATGTTTTTAATTAATTAATAACACAAAAATATATTCGAAAAAAGGTCGTAAAAATGATTTTAGTCAACGAGTAAATTGATTTTAGTCAGTTGTAGGTGAGGGGGTTATAAGGCTTCCTCGATTAATAGTGTGAGCACATCAATTAGCTTTTTTCCGCTGGCTGCTATTTGTTGAGGAATAATACTTTCTTCTGTCATTCCTGGTGTGGTGTTTACTTCAATAGGGTAAATTGTGCCATTGTTTTGCATTAAACAATCCACCCGGGCAACACCCTTTAAGCCTATAATTTGATATATCTGCATAGCTAATGCTTGCATTTGTTCGGTTTCTTCTTTTGAAATTTTGGCAGGAGTTACTTCATTTGATTCGCCCTTGTATTTTGCCTCATAATCAAAAAAATCGTTATTGCTGATAATTTCTGTTGGAGGTAAGGCGGTAAGTTTATCGTTGCTTTTATACACACCACAGGTAAACTCCCTGCCTTCTACAAAAGATTCTATTATGACTTCATTTCCTTCATTGAATGCTTTTGTAATAGCTGGATGGAGGTCTTGCTCGGTTTTAACTTTGGAAATACCAAAGCTTGATCCGCCGTCGTTAGGTTTTACAAAACAAGGGAGTTTGAGTTCGCTCACAATTTTTTGCGTATTTACTTCGTCACCTTTCCTTAGTAGTATTGATTTAGCTACTGGGATTTGGTATGTGCTTAATAGTTTGTTGCATGCCCATTTGTTAAACGATAAGGCTGATGAAAAGCTATCCGAATTAACATAGGGTAATTTAATCATATCAAAGTAGGATTGTAATTTCCCATCTTCACCAGGTGTGCCATGTATGGTAATAAACGCTGCGTTAAACTTAATGGTGTTACCATCTTTAGTGTAGGTGAAATTGTTTTTGTCTATACTATAGGTTTGCTCATCAATTATTGCTGCCCAGTGTTGTTGGCTAATTTCAACTAGAATAGGGTGAAATAGTTCAGTGTTTATGTTATTGAATAGGGTAGATGCGCTCTTCTTTGATATTGCTGCTTCAGAAGAGTAGCCTCCATATACAAGGGCGATTATTGGCTTCATGAATTACTAGCTAGTTATGTATAAACAAAGGTATGGCAATTTATCAAGGCAATGTAGGGTATGCGAGTAATTCGTTAACAAGTTTATTAACTAAGCCATCGTCACGCTATTACTTTCTTTAAAATATTGGCGTAGGATACGTTGTACGTCTCTATTGTTGTTTTGAGGATTGATGAGTTTTTCTACCTCTGTTTCTAGTTCGATTTTTTTTCTTTTTCCAACAAAGCCATAGCCTTTATAAATTCCTTGTCTGATAAGTACAATAGACTTTTCTCTATTGTTTCTTCCAGCTCCTTCTATAATCAAGTCTTCTTGAAAGCCTTTGAGGCTATCTAATGCTTTTGTAACTCTTTGGTTGTAGATTGTTATGGCTTCGTTGTTGCAACAAACCCCATTGCATTTTTTAATTTGGTGATGAAAACACCTGCCTACACCCGAACTTAGCTGACAATATTTAGGGCAAAGCTCAAACTCTTCGCATAGTTCTTCTATAAATCGTCGCGCTTCAAATTTTGTGTAAAAGGTGGCTAAGGGTTTAGCAATAAGTTTTAGGTGATTGTAGCCTAGGTGTAGAACCCCTTGTTTATCTTCGTAAAAAAACAAGCCATAAGTGTCTGCTTTTCTTTTTTGCGAGCGATTGTATAAGGGGTATAGTTGCTTTATTTCTGATGATTCGTGCAAAAGGGCAACTAATTCATTGCCTGTTTCTTTGAAAGTTACATTAGCGGTTGCATTACTCATGGCAATCTCTTTTTTAGCCTTGTCTCTAAAATGGCTTAATACGCGTTGTTTAATATTTTTGGCTTTGCCCACATAAATAATTTTTCCTTCTTCGTTGTGAAAATAATAAACACCTGTACTTGAGGGTAGTTTTTCAAATACTTCTCTTGGTAAAAGTGGTGGTAAGGTGGCTTCTTTAGAGCGCGGGTTAAGGCTATCTTTAAAAATGCTTCCATCTTTATCTAGCTTATGCAACATGGCAAATAGTTCTGTTGTTGCTTTAGCGTCGCCATGTGCGCGGTGCCTGCCTTTTATATTAATACCTACGGCGCCGCATAAATTACCTAATGAGTAAGAGGGTAGTCCAGGTATTAGCTTACGCGATAAGCGGATGGTACACATCTTTTTTCGCCTAAAATGTCCTCCTAAAGAGGTGTACTCATTTCGGATAACACCATAGTCAAAATTTACATTATGGGCTACAAATACGGTGTTTTGCGTAAGTAGCATTACTTTTTTTGCAATTTCGTAAAACTTGGGCGCCTCGGCTACCATTTCGTTGGTGATGCCTGTGAGCTGTGTTATGCGATAATCAATATTGCATTCTGGATTTACTAGGCTGTGAAACTCATCTACTACTTTTTTTCCATCAAATACAAATACAGAGATGTCGGTAATTTTATTACCACTGGCTCCAAAGCCCGTTGTTTCAACATCTATAATGGAATAAAGCATGAGTATTAGTTGATTTTCCCTTTAATTTCTTCCAATTCTATCTGTAGAGTACGCATCATATTCATGATGCTTTCTAAGTTGAGCTCTTCTTTGTCATAGTTCTGCAAATCTATTTTGCAGGTATACTGCCATATTTCTAGTACTTCTTTATAATCAATTTCGTAGGGTGGGTAAAAGGCGTTATCAGATGTTAATGTGAGTTTGTTACCTTTTGCATGGCTTACCCGTTTGTACACCATACCATCATTTTCCGTAATGATGATGTAGGTTTGCCCGTCTTTTATGTGTTCTATTTGTTCAATAAACTCACCCACCACAAAAGCTCCTTCCTTTACAAAAGGCTCCATGGAATCTCCTTTAATAGGAAAGGCTCTGTGTTTGCCAGTTGGCATAAAGGGTAATTTCATTTGAGGTAACTCGCTGATATATTCAGGATCATCATAGCCAGCTAAATATCCGGCTGATGCTTTTATAGGCACTACCTCAATAAGGTTGTTATTTTCTTCGTTTACCAGTATCGGAAACAAGATGCGGTTCTCGCCAACGTCGATAAACGAATCTTCTTTTGATTTGGTAATGTCGTGTTTAACGAGCGTGTCTATGGGTAGCTTAAAATAGTCTGACAACTTAATTAATGTGTCCATATTAGGTTCGGCGCGGTTGTCTTCGTAAGAGGCTAATTGGCCTCTGCTTATATCAAAAATATCGGCAAGGTTTTGCTGCGATATATTTTTCTTGTTCCGCAAATACTTGATGTTGTGGGCGAATTTTAACATTGTTAATTATTTTAACATTATATGGCAAATATATTAACTACTTTTAAATCACAAAAATTTTACAACACTTTTTTTGAAATTAATCATGCAACGATCCATTATGCATATAGATCTAGACACCTTTTTTGTGTCGTGCGAACGTTTGTTAGACCCCAGTTTGGTGGGCAAGCCTGTGCTGGTAGGTGGGGTAAGAGATAGAGGGGTGGTGTCGGCTTGTAGCTATGAGGCGCGTACTTATGGCGTTCATTCGGCTATGCCTATGCGCATGGCGCGGCAGTTGTGCCCAGAAGCAATTGTTATAAAAGGTAATAGTGGTATTTATAGTAAATACTCCAATATGGTAACAGATATCATTAAGGAAGGGGCACCTTTGTATGAAAAGGCATCGATAGATGAGTTTTATATAGACCTTACTGGTATGGATGCCTTTTTTGGCTGCTATAAGTGGGCTCAAGAACTGCGTGAGCGAATTATAAAGGAAACCAATTTGCCCATTTCGTTTGGCTTGTCAACTAGTAAGGTGGTTTCTAAAATATCAACCAATGAAGCTAAGCCCAATGGTTTAATACATGTAAAAGCGGGTTTAGAAAAAGAATTTTTGGCTCCATTGTCCATTAAAAAAATACCCATGGTGGGCGATCAAACTTATCGTAAGCTCAGAAGTATGGGGGTGGAGCAAATAAAAACGGTGCAGGAGATGCCACTGGAGCTTATGGAAAAGGTGTTGGGAAAAAACGGGGTTGCTATTTGGAAAAAGGCCAATGGTTTGGATAATAGTCCGGTAATTGCTTACCATGAAAGAAAGTCTATCTCTTCTTCGTTAACCTTTGAAAAAGATACAATTAACACAACTTACTTAAAGAAAGTTTTAGCAACAATGACAGAAAAGTTAGCCTATTATTTAAGGGTAGGTAATCGCTTGACTGCTTGTGTAACAGTAACCATTAGGTATTCTGATTTTGATACCCGAACGCGGCAGGCGCGCATACCTTATTCTGCTAACGACGAAGTGCTTATTAAAACTGTTATGGACTTGTTTGCTCAATTGTATCAACGGCGGGTGTTGGTGCGTTTGGTGGGTGTGCGTTTTAGTCATTTAATTGGGGGTGGACACCAAATAAACCTGTTTGAAGACTCAGAAAAGCTATTGAACCTTTATCAGGCCATGGATAATATGCGTAATAGGTATGGGCAAGATGCGGTAAAACGTGCCATTACGATGGATACGAAGGGGGTAGGGCAGTTTCAAAACCCATTTAATGGCTTGCCCCCTATTATTCCTGCTCACAGAAGAAACTAAATGTACATTAATTGTCATTCATATTTTAGCCTCAAGTACGGCATGCTGGCCCAGCAAACGCTGCTAAAAACATTAGTAAGTAAAGGTGTAAAGGTAGCTGCTCTTACTGATATTAATAATACTTCGGCGGTTTTAGATACGCTTCGTTTGGCGAAAGATGAGCCTATTCGTATAGTGCCGGGTATAGACTTTAGAAATGGAGCGCAGCAACAATTTATAGGCTTGGCAAAAAACAATCAAGGTTTTGCGGCGCTTAATTATTACTTGTCAACACATTTGCACAGTGGGCTGCCTTTCCCAAGTAAAGCTCCTGTATTAAACGATGTATTTATTGTATACCCTTATAAGCAAGCACCTACACACTTGTTGCCTTATGAATATGTTGGTATTAGACCTGAAGAGCTAACATTGCTCCCATTTAGCAAATGGAAGAATAAGCTAGATAAGCTGTTAGTGTTGCAGCCGGTTACGTTTTTTAATAAGCAGCAGTTTAATGCCCACCGTATTTTACGCGCCATTGACAATAATGTGTTATTAAGCCAATTGCCTAAAAGTGAAGAAGCTTCTCCTAATGATGTGTTTATCGATGAGTTAAGCTTGCGAAATCGCTTTAAGGATTATCCTCAAATAATAGATACCACTTATCAGGTGCTTAATGCATGTCGTGTAGACTTTGATTTTAAACATGAAAAAGGGCATAATAATTTGCAACATTATACGGGTAACGCTAACCTCGATTTTCGTTTACTCAAAAAGTTATGTTTTGAAGGTTTGCCTTATCGCTATCGTGAGGTTAACGATGCTATTTTAGATAGAATTAATAAGGAGCTTAAAACAATTAAGGAAAAGGGTTTTGTGGCCTATTTTTTAATTGCATGGAAAGTGCTAAAGTATGCGCGTAGTTGTGGTTATTTTTATGTAGGTAGGGGGAGTGGAGCCAATAGTATTGTGGCTTATTTAATACGTATTACTGATATAGATCCCATTGAGCTCGATTTGTATTTTGAGCGTTTCATCAATTTGTTTCGGAATACTCCGCCTGATTTTGATATAGACTTTTCGTGGAAAGATAGGGAAGACGTAACGGCTTATATATTTCATCGCTTTAAAAATGTAGCCCTGCTAGCCGCTTATAGCACTTTTAAAGATAGGTCGGTAATACGTGAGGTTTCTAAAACCTTTGGCTTGCCCGATCATGAAATAAAAAAGCTGCAACAGTATCCGCATACAGCTGATAGCATGGGTAAGTTGGTGCTCAAATATAGCAAGCTGTTGCAAGGCTTTCCAAGTCATTTAACGGTGCACGCTGCGGGTATTATTATTTCTGAAAAACCACTCTATAATTATGCCGCTACATTTATGCCTCCCAAGGGTTTTCCTACCATTCAGTTTGATATGCACATTGCTGAGGATATGGCCCTGTATAAGTTTGATATTTTAGGTCAACGTGGCTTGGCTAAAATAAAGGAGGCTTTAGCTATTATAAAGGGTAATAGGCCTGGTACAGTTGTGGATATACATGATATGCGCAAAATACAGGGCGATGAGTCGGCTAATAATTTGCTGAAGAATGGAGGAGCTATAGGGTGTTTTTATGTGGAATCGCCTGCTATGCGTATGCTCTTAGCTAAGCTGCAGGTAGCTGATTATTTAGGCTTAGTGGCAGCGAGTTCTGTTATACGCCCTGGTGTTGCACAAAGTGGTATGATGCGTGAGTATATTTTGCGTTATAGAAGTGAAGAGCGTCGCAAGTGGGCACAAGAGCAATATCCGGTGCTGTATAAGCTAATGCCAGAAACTTATGGTGTAATGGTATATCAAGAGGATGTGATAAAAGTGGCGCATTATTTTGCTGGATTGAGTTTAGCTGAGGCAGATGTATTACGGAGAGGTATGAGCGGTAAGTATAGATCGAGAGAAGAGTTTAAGGAGGTAGAGGGGAAGTTCTTTAATAATTGTAAGGCCAAAGGAATAGCAGAGTCTTTTATACGCGAAGTGTGGATGCAAATTGAAAGTTTTGCAGGTTATGCTTTTGCTAAGGGGCATTCGGCTAGTTATGCTGTTGAAAGTTATCAATGCTTGTATTTAAAGGCGTATTACCCCTTAGAATTTTTAGTGGCTACCATTAATAACGGAGGAGGGTTTTATTCGGCTGAATTGTATTTGCACGAGGCTAAAAAATATGGTGCTGTGGTGCATTTGCCGTGTATTAACCAAAGTGAAGCTTTGCTGGTATTGTATGATAAAGATGTGTTTTTAGGCTTGCAAATGGTGGCAGGGGTGGAGTATGAATTGGTGAAGGCGGTATTAAAAGAACGCTATAGTAACGGTTTTTATACAAGCTTGGCTGATTTTTTGGATCGAGTAAGTATTGGTATAGAACAGTTAAGTGTATTGATACGGGCCAATGCTTTTAGATTTACACAAAAAACTAAGAAGGAGTTGTTGTGGGAGGCGCATTTTTTGTTGAGTGGTAAAAAACAAACGGCACCATCTCCATCACTTTTTGTTGCTAAACCTAAGCAGTTTGTGTTGCCTGCTTTGTGGCAACATGAGTTGGAAGATATATACGATGAAATAGAACTGTTGGGTTTTCCTGTAATACATTCGCCTTTTGAATTAGTTACTGAATGGCCAGCTAACAATGTGTTGGCTAAATTGTTTCCCTTGTTTGTGGGTAAGCCTGTTACCTTGTTGGCTTATTTGGTACATCGCAAAAAAACACAAACAAAAAGTAAGCAAGCCATGTATTTTGGCACCTTAATAGATAAAGAGGGCGATTGGGTAGATACGGTAGTGTTTCCTGTAGTAGCGCAACAGTATCCCTTCACAGGACCAGGTTGTTATGTGTTGCATGGTAAGGTGGTAGAAGAGTTTGGTCATTTAAGTTTAGAGGTGATTTGGCAAAAACGCGTTGCTTTAAAAAACTTAGACGATGCACCTAGCACTCGACTGAAACAGATATCACCTTGATAATTGAATGTATTTTTGTATTTTCGCAACTCCAATTAAGGAAATGGTCACGTGGCCGAGTGGTTAGGCTGAGCTCTGCAAAAGCTCCTACGGCGGTTCGAATCCGTTCGTGACCTCAAAAAAAACACCAATAAGCAGCGCTTATTGGTGTTTTTTATTCTGTTAGATCTCCTTAGTTATCCTTTGTAATAATTTTATGTTCTTCAATTACAATGTGGTGTTCACCGTGGTAACCAATATCCATACCTTCCAATTCAATTTTGTGGCCAATGCGACCACCTCTTGTAAACAAGGCAACAAATTTAAACACCACAAAAGTACCTACCGCCGAGTAAGCAGCAGTAACTAGGATGGATTTGGTTTGTAACCATAATTGTTCTGGGTTGCCATAAAATAAACCAGCAGATTCTCCATCTACTGCAGGGTTGGCCAACAAACCTGTTAGTAAAGCACCGGCAATACCTACCAAACCGTGCATGCCAAAAGCATCTAAAGTGTCATCATGGCCAAAAAACTCTTTTAATTTAACTACACCAATATATCCAACAATACTCGATACGATACCTATGATAATAGCACCTGTAGGGTCAACAAAGCCTGCGGCTGGGGTAATACCTACTAAACCAGATACGGCTCCTGAAGCAATACCGATTAAGGTTGGTTTCTTAATAATGAACCATTCAATGATTAACCAAACAATACCGCCAACACAGGCTGCCAAATTTGTAACTAAAATAGCATTAGCTGCTAAAAAGTTGGCGCCATAGGCTGATCCTCCATTAAAACCTGACCATCCAAACCATAATAAGGCAGAACCTAATATCATTAGTTTAATAGAAGAAGGTAGTCGCTTTTCGTCTAAATCAATTCTTCTTCCAAGGATTAAAGAAAGTACTAAGCCAGCAACACCTGCATTAACGTGAATAACAGTTCCTCCTGCAAAATCTAAATCGCCATGTAAAAAACCTTCACTACCCCATACCCAATGACAAATTGGTGCATAAACTAAAGCAACCCATAGTACCGAAAACCAAAGCCAAGTAGAGTAGCGCATACGTTCAATAACCGATCCGCTTACAATGGCTACGGCAATGGCCGCAAATGTTCCTTGAAAAGCTACATCTAATAAATGCGGTATGTTAGCTCCATCAATCAAGTCGGTTACCTTAATACCTTTCAGCATCACATAATCAAAACCGCCGATAAAAGCATTTCCTTCAGCGAAGGCAAAGGAGTAGCCAACAATAACCCAAACTACTGTGGCTGTACAAAATGCTACATAACTCATTCCAATGGTGTTTAATACACTTTTATTTTGTGTAAGTCCGCCATAAAACAAGGCTAAGCCTGCAGGAGTCATTAACATTACTAAGGCTGTAGAAATTAACATCCAAGCCGTGTTACCAGTGTCTAAAGTTGCTTCTGTTTGTGCGAGGCATACAGAAGTAGTCAGTACCGCTAGGGTAGAGAGGATTAATTTTTTCATGTGTTGGTTTTGGTTTAACTACAAATATAACACTACTATATAGCAGTTACAAATACCAACTACTTAAGATGCAGATTAGTAATCTCCAATAGATAATAACACCAAGGTACAAGCCTGTAAGGTAGAAATGTTGTTTTGGTGAAGTAGATCTTCTAATTCTTGATTTTCTGTACCAGGATTAAATATTACCCTTTTAGGTTTTAAACTTAAAATATAATCATACCAAACTGGTTGCCGTTCTGGACCAACATACAAAGTAACCGTATCTACATCATCTATATGTGGTTGGTCTGTTAATACTTCTATGTTGTTGATGTTTCCTTTTCGTAAACCAACGGGTACTACTTCGTGCTGATGGTGTTGAAGTGAAATCGTGGCTTTATAAGCATAACGGTTGGGATTGTCAGAAGCACCTATAACAACAGTTTTTTTCATAACGATTAGCTTAACTATTCAATATTATTATTCATATTCATGTACGTAATGTTAGTCGCTTGGTTACCAAATTCCTTGCATAAAAAAGCCCCGCAGTGTTGCGAGGCTTTCTAATTAATTCAGGATTAACCTTTTTAGTAGGTTTTACCGTCAATCACCATTTTGGCAAGAATTTCTTTCATTATTTCAGATGTTCCTGCGTATATAGGGCTAATTCTGTTGTCCCTATATATTCGCGCAATTGGAAACTCTTCCATAAATCCATACCCACCAAAAAATTGTAAACATTGATCCGCTGTGATGTTTCCTAACTCAGCAGCTTTTAATTTAAGCATGCTTGCTTCTTTGGTAACATCTTCACCATTGCAAAAGCGCTGGGTAGTTAAATAGGTAAATGCTCTAATAACTTCTAATTCGGTTTGCAATTCAACCAATTTGTGACGTATTATTTGCAATTTTGCTAATGGCTTGCCAAATGCTTCACGTTCGTGAATGTATTGTATGGTCATATCCAAAATACCCTCACAAGATCCAACTCCGCCCCAAGCAATGCCTAAACGCTCAATTTGTAAATTGCGCATCATATAGTAGAAGCCTTTTCCTTCTTCACCAATTAGGTTTTCTGCCGGAACTTTAACATTGTCCATTCCAATTTCAGCGGTGTCCGAAGCTCTAATGCCTAACTTGTCTAATTTTGTACAAGAGTAACCTTCTGATTTGGTATCAATTACCAACATGGAAACTTTTCCGTCAATTTTAACAGCAGTTACCATATAGTCGGCCATAATACCACTAGTTATAAAGGTTTTTGAACCATTAACTATGTAATGGTCGCCTTCCTTTACAGCAGTAGTACTAATTGCCGCAAGGTCTGATCCAGCACCTGGTTCCGTCATTCCCAATGCACCAATTAGGTCACCAGAAACACTTGGTACCAAATACTTTTGTTTTAACTCTTCAGAACCAAACTTATCCAAATATTGTATGGGTAGTTGCAAATGATTAATGATACCACTTGCACTACCACCAACATTTTGTCGACTTAATTCTTCTACCCAAATCATGTTGTACATAGCATCTAAGCCTAAGCCACCATATTTGGAGTCGATATTTATACCTAATGCTCCTAATTCAGCGGCTTGCTTAAATAACTCTCTACTAACTTCACCTTCTTTTTCCCACTTTGCGATATTGGGTACAATGTACTTTACAGCAAAGTCATTTACAGACTGGCGGAACATTTCATGCTCCTCTGTTACAAATTGTTGAATACTTTCCTTACTCATTTTTCCGAATTAATATTTAACTCCGTCAATTACAATTTTGGATAAAATCTCTTTCATAATTTCTGAAGTACCACCGTAAATTGGATTTACACGTTGGTCTCTGTATACACGAGCAATTGGGAACTCTTCCATAAAACCGTATCCACCAAAGAATTGTAAGCAGTCATCAGCAACTTGGTTCAATAACTCAGCTGTTTTTAACTTAAGCATAGTAGCTTCTTTTACAATGCTTTCACCTTTAACAAATCGTTGTGTTGATAAATACATGAAAGCACGAGTAGCTTCAATTTCTGTTTCCATTTCAACCATTTTGTGACGAATAGTTTGGAATTTTGCAATTGGCTTACCAAATGCTTCTCTTTCTTGAATGTATTGTTTGGTAACATCCATAACACCTAAACAACCTCCTAAACAAGCCCAAGCAATACTTAAACGCTCAATTTGCAAACTCATCATCATGTATAAAAAGCCTTTTCCTTCTTCACCTATTAGGTTGCTTGCAGGTACTTTTACATCTTGAAATGCAATTTCAGCTGTATCAGAAGAACGAATACCTAGTTTGTCCAATTTAGTAGTGCTATATCCTTCAGAGTTAGCATCAATAACCAATAAGCTTACTCCTGCTCTTTGATCTTCAGGATTTGTTTTGACTGCAGCAACAATGTAATCCGCATAAACACCATTTGTAATAAATGTTTTTGATCCATTAACAATGTAATGATCTCCTTCTTTAACTGCAGTAGTTCTTAAAGCAGCTAAATCAGATCCTGCAAATGGCTCCGTCATACCTAAACAACCAATAAGGTCACCAGAACAACTTGGGGTTAAATATTTTTTCTTTAAATCTTCAGAGGCAAACTTGTTTAAGTATTGCATTGGAAGGTAAGAATGAGTACATAATCCTAGCATTGCACCTGCAACGTTGTGTCTGGCACCTTGCTCTAACCATATCATTGAAAATATATCATCTAAACCAGTTCCTCCATACTCTTCTGGCATAGCAATACCTAATAAGCCAAGCTCAGCAGCTTGTTTGTATATTTCTCTTCCTATGTATCCATCTTTTTCCCATTGTTCAAAGTTGGGTAGGATGTTAGCTTTTACAAAATCGTCTACACTTTTACGGAACATGTCGTGTTCCTCTGTCATAAAATATTGAATACCACTCATTGTTATTAGTTTTTGTGATTAGTTTTTTAACGGATACAAAACTAATAAATTGTATGGTATATAAAAGCTTATTCTTCTTCTAAAAATGGATAACCATAATGGGTAGGAGGGGAGAGGTTTTCTTTTATTGTTCTTGGAGATACCCAACGCAGTAAATTAAGCATTGATCCTGCTTTATCATTTGTACCAGATGCACGAGCACCGCCAAAGGGTTGTTGGCCAACTACTGCTCCGGTGGGTTTGTCATTTATATAAAAATTTCCTGCGGCATTTTTTAGTGTATTCAAAGCCAGTTGGATGGCTTCCTTGTCTTGAGATATAATGGCGCCAGTTAATGCGTAAATAGAAGTGTTGTCAATTAATTCGAGAACGTTGTCAAATTCAGCATCATCGTAACGGAAAATAGTTAATACAGGTCCAAAAATTTCTTCGCACATGCTAAGATATTTGGGGTCTTGCGTAAGTATCACAGTTGGCTCAATAAAATAGCCTTTGCTCTTATCGTAGCCACCACCCAGTACCACCTCTACATTTGAATCAGTTTTTGCTGAGTCAATGTAAGAAACGATTTTATCAAACGCCTTTTCATCTATTACAGCATTAATAAAATTACTAAAATCCTCTACAGACCCCATTTTTATCCCCCCGAATGCACTTTGCAGTAGCTTGTGTAGGTTGTGACATAAGGAATCAGGAATGTAAGCGCGTGAAGCTGCAGAGCACTTTTGTCCTTGATATTCAAATGCTCCTCGCAACAGGGCAGTTGCCAATACATTTATATCTGCAGAAGGGTGAGCGAGAACAAAATTTTTACCACCCGTTTCTCCAACAATTTTTGGGTACGTTTTGTATATGCTAATATTTTGACCAATTTTTTTCCATATATTTTGAAACACCTTGGTTGATCCAGTAAAATGTATGCCTGCAAAAAAGGGGTGCGAAAATATCACTTTGGCTGCTTCTTCACCGGTGGGGTAAATTAAATTTATAACGCCATCTGGTAAACCAGCTTCTATAAATACCTTCATCAAAACGTTCGCAGAATATATTTGATTGTTAGAAGGCTTCCATACCACCACATTACCCATTAAAGCACAGCTTGAAGGCAGGTTGCCAGCAATGGCCGTAAAGTTAAACGGGGAAAGTGCATACACGAAACCTTCGAGTCCTCTATATTCTAATTGATTGTTGATGTTGAATTCGCTACCATCAATGCTTGGCTGAATGTTGTATATGTCCAACATGTACAAAGAATTAAATCGTAAAAAGTCTATTATTTCGCAGGAAGAATCAATTTCGGCTTGATGTACGTTTTTTGACTGTCCGAGCATGGTAGCTGCATTTAACTCGTGGCCGTACTTTCCTTCAATTAAGTCAGCAGCCTTTAAAAATATGGCAGCACGTTTTTCAGCTGAGGTGTTTTCCCAATCTGCTTTAGCATTCAGTGCAGCATCAATGGCTTGTTGTATGTGCTTTTTATCTGTCTCTTATACACATCTCCGAGCCCACGAGACCCGGAATAAT
>CAXHCC010000004.1:0-34479 GCA_964014945.1 uncultured bacterium
ATATTTTACCATGTTATTTACTGGCCAAAGTTATGCCTAGCAAATACAACATTCTCTGACGGTTATCAGGGAATTCTATGAGATTTATCAATAATTTTTATGTTATAAAACCATAAAATGAAAAAGGTGTACTTGCCCTCAAAACACCTGAAAAAACGTAATGCACTTACAAACAACACAATATGAATACTAAAAGGTATGTACAATGTCATCTAACCATACAACATTTCATGAATATCTTCGTTATAGGCACAAGGGACATTATCTTTGCTAATTGTTAAACTTTTAATTTATTGCCATATGAATAAGTTACTGATAGCCACACTTTTTTTATTTATGATCGCTTATGCCAATACCTCATGGGCGCAAAGACCAGCAAGACAACAACATCATGCGCATCACGGAGGGGTGCATAAAGGGCATACCCACCCACACGGTCATAAACACAAAAAAGCACGAAAAAGAGTTAAAAGAACAAGAGTTGTTCATTACCATTATCGGCATTTACCTAGAAGGGGGGTTACTGTTACCTCCGTTCACAAAAGTGCTGTTATTATTAAACACGGCGGTATAGGTTATAGATACCACCAAGGCATCTGGTATAAACCTTATGGCTCTCAGTGGGTAGTAGCACGAGCACCACATGGCGTTCGCGTAAAAGTGTTGCCGGGCACACACCGTAAATTTGTAATTGGCCCTAACCATTATTACTATTACTATGGCACTTATTACTTAAAACAAAACAATATATACACCGTTGTTGAAGCACCCATAGGGGCAGCAATTGGATCTTTACCTGAAGGGGCAAAAACCATTACTGTAAATGGCAATGTGTATTACGAATTAGATGGTGTTTACTATATGCCCAGTAAAGATGATAAAGGTGAGGAAGTGTTAGTGGTAGTTGAAAATCCAAATTAAGTTCTAACACCTTTCATGAATATTGCTGAAAGCAAATTTTCTATTACTGGAAGAGTTAAAAGTTTTAAACACGCCTTAAATGGTTTTATTGCATTACTAAAAAACGAACACAATTTTCGTATTCATTTATTTGTTGCTACAGTGGCCATTGTTTCGGGTATTTATTTACATATTTCCTTAAGCGAATGGTGTGTTATCATATTTGCTATCACCGTGGTATTAATAGCCGAGGCAATCAACTCGTCCATTGAAATGTTAGCCGATGTTGTTAGCATGGACTTTAATGAAAAAATAAAACTCGCTAAAGATTATGGTGCATTCGCTGTTTTTATATGTAGCATAGCGGCACTAATTTGCGGACTCATTATATTTATTCCAAAAATTGTTGCCATATTGTAATATGCAAAAAGCTGCCAGTTTCTTTATTGTGTTTGCTGCTGTGATTGCCGCTTTAATTCTTGGGCAAAATTTACTTCTCCCCTTATTGTTTGCTTTGCTGCTTTGGGTGCTATTAAGAGGTGTCAAACTGGTTCTCGACAAAAATGATTGGATAAAAGACAATGTGCCATCATGGTTAAAAAACTTAAGCGTTTCGGCATTGTTCTTTTTCATTTTAGCGGCTATTTCAAAAGTATTATCCATCAACATAAAAATCTTAGCTAACTCCTATAAAAAATACGAAAGCAACATAAATGAAACTACCGCCCAGCTCAACTCCTTTTTTGATATAAACATTGCTGAGCTAATTAAAAGCAATACAGAAAGTATTGACTTCAACTACGTGCTTAGCGCCCTGTTTAACTCTTTTTCCGATATTATCAGCAATGTGTTTATGGTATCCATTTATTTTTTATTCATTATTCTGGAAGAAAAACATTTTAAGCATAAAATGGCTGTTTTATTTACCCATGATGAGGAAGAGCATAACAAAGTAACTGCCTTGTTAGAAAAAATGGAAAATGCCGTAATTCAGTATTTAGGTTTAAAAACCTTGGTGAGCATATTTACTGGTTTTATTAGCTATTTTGTTTTTGCCTATGTGGGAATTGATGCACCCGTTTTTTGGGCCTTTTTAATTTTCCTCTTTAATTATATCCCTACCATTGGCTCCATTGTAGGTACATTTTTCCCAGCCATATTTTGTTTATTACAATTTGGAAGCTTTACGGAAGGGGCAATTGTACTTTTTGGCATGGGTAGCATTCAGGTGCTTATTGGCAATATAATTGAGCCTAAAATAATGGGCAATACCTTAAACTTAAGTCCACTAGTAGCCATATTCTCCTTAACATTTTGGGGAGTAATGTGGGGCGTAACAGGCATGATAATGAGTATACCCATTACCGTTATTTTAATAATTGTAATGGCACAATTTAAAAGCACACGATCTATAGCGGTGTTGTTATCGGAAGACGGTAAAGTTTAATAGTCGAATAATTTAGGAACAAAAAAAGAGCCCCGAAAATTGCGGGGCTCTTAATATCTATAATATGCTTATTCGCTTATTGACTCAAGTAGTCCTTGAACGCATTACAGAAGTTTTGGCTAAACTCCCATTTAATGTTAACGTCATCCCCATTAGCGTTCACCTTAAACTCATAAGGTTTTAATTCACCCTTATAATAAGTATACATGTTGTATGTATGACCTTTTATTAGTTTGTCAGACCTAAATTTACCATCCTTCATTTCACCCACTTGTTTAGGCTCTGTTTCACCTGCTGTAACATCCGATAAAAAAACGGGAATGCTTGGTTTATAAACTGTACTACCTCCACCACATGTAGCAGTTGCATTCAACGTAATCATATTTGGATTTTTCACATCAATAGTGGTACTGCCTGTACAGCCATTAAACGAACCAGATCGTCCATATACATCTTGCACATTGGTACTCGTAACATCACTAATTTTCATATCAGAACGTGAACCTGCTTTATTAAACAACTTAATGTAGTATGAATAACTCATCAGAACTATTTGTACTTGCTCATTTGAAGATTTGAGTAAACGGTCCGATGTTCCCGCTATTGGATTCATATTCGTGGAGAATGCTGCAAATTTTCCATCTTCACCATACATAACTGCTATATTGAACAAGCCAGTTGACACTTCACCTGTAAAATTAACTGTTGCTCCTTTTGCACACTGTTCTACTTGGTAGTCTACATTCCAAAGGGAAAGGTGGGTAATCGAATAAGTCGCTTCCAATTTACCACCATTGTCTACAACGGTTGTATTACCCTCATACGTCCACAATCCTGTTGTTTTACTGTGACTCCATACAGGTATGGTATCCCCTGCTGCTAATGCGGTACCATCAGGCTTAGTAACACCAGCTGGTATACCAGAAGTAACAGAAATTGGTTTTTCAAAGAAGGTTACTTCTTTACCTGATGCCGTTTTCATGTCTAATGAAATTAGACCCGCCGTAATAAATTGTGCAGCAGTATTATCTGTAAAGGTCGCCGAGAGTGAACCTGGAAAGTTATCCAAAGCAGCACCTTCTGTAGGACTAAACTTGGCCATTGTTACTTCAATTGCATCAGTTACCCTTTCACTTTTAGTCGCATCGGTGTAAAACATTTGCCCAGTTGGTATGTTAATAGTAGCTGTGGTAGCATCACTGCCGCTTGTAGCCGCGCCAGAACTAATGGCTATTGGCGCGGACGTGCCAGTTACACCACCAGCCTCTCCAACACCTAAAGAAGTTTTATCAATTTTTACTGCAACACCTGCTGGTGCATTTGTTAACGAAACCATTGACACCGTTACCGCACTTGAACTTTCACCCGAAATAGTCACAGGCAAACTGGCAGTAACATAACCATCAGCTTCACCCACAATTGTAAACTCTATGGGATTGTCATCTGAAGAGCTTACCCCTTTAGCTAATGCAAGCATCAAAATACCATCTGTACATGTTAGATCTTTTTCACTGGTTATTGACACTATTTTATCTGCGTCCTTACCCACAACACTCACATTTACGTCAACGGCAGCATCATTAAAGCCTACCAACTCCTCTGTAACAGCATCTTCAAAAGATACACCAATCACCGTTTCTGTAAAACTATATCCAACTATTCTATCAATTCCATCAAAAGGTTTTTTCTTACATGAATAAAAAGTAACACTTGCAATCACCATTACTAAAGCAATGGCTGTGGTTGAAATAAATATGTTATTTGCTTTCATAATTAGTTTAGTTTAATGTTTAGGTGTAATGCCAAAACGGGCATCCATGAATAATCTTTTAAGTTATCTTCAACAATATCAGCTTGGTCTGCTGTTGGACCTACAATACCTTCACCAACCCAAGTAACTTTCGGTGAACCTACATAGTATGTACCCAATTGAAATCCAACATTTACTCGTTTCTTAGGTATCGGATTGCCAAACATTAAACCCATATACGGGTTAACATTATTCACCTTAACATCCAACGTCAGTTTTCCTAAATCTTCTGCCGCTGCACCCGTAACATTCTGCACCAAATTTATGGTGGTAAAATCGTATACAACACCAAGGGATAAACTCAACCACTGTAAATCTGGCAAATGGCCATCGGCAAACAAGCCTACAAAGCCAGTTGTTACGGATAAATCGTTGTTTACATTGGTACCACTATCTTCCGTATCAAATGTGTAATTTTTCTTAGCAGCATAACTTCCTTGTACTCTACCAGTTAAATAAGGTAATACAGCAATATTATATTGTGCACCAAGTCCGTTAGAACCTGCATTAATACCGGCCGACATAGCGAATTGCTGAAAATCGACATTGGTTGGTGCTTTCTTTGTTTTGGTTGATTTTGCTTTTTCAGTAACAGCTTTTACAGTATCTGTAACGGCCGTTACCGTTGAGTCTGCTCCACCTGTTTGTGCATTGGCACTTAGCGTTGCTCCTGCAAAGCCCAGCAGCATAAATGCTTTTCTAAAGCGTAATGAGTTTAGCATATATTTGTTAGAATTATAAATTAAATTTTGGCGAATCTACAAAAATTATTCGAAAAGGGATGACCCAATTAACCCCGCTCTAATCGTAGCTGGCGTTGCATTTTCATCCGCCCCCAAGCCAGCTTATGCCTTTTTTTGTATAACCACAAACAACCCAAATCTAAGCCAAAGTAAAAAAAGCTGATACCACTGGGAGCATTGGCACTAGGTAAAAATGTAAAATAATCAAATGCCGTACTCGGCCAATACCAGCATTTGTAACCTGTTCCTACAAATTCTAAATAGGCTACAGTTACATACATGGTTAGGTAGAATAAACGTTCGCGAGGCTTATTTCGTAATATCAAAAGCGTTGCAACCGTTAAAACAAAACCAAATACATCTGTATAAATGGCTAAACATAGGGTAGCATACCCAATAATAATAACCGTAAATATTTTTTCAAGTAGTAATTTATGCTGCTTCACTCCCACATTCTTAGAAAACAACAAAACGCCTAAATACACCAAAGCATGTGCTGGTGGTATATAATGTGGTATGTTATTAAGGCGATAAGTATACATACCCAACAAAATAGAAAACAGGTATTCGCCCACAAAACCAATAATTACAGCATATACCAGCAATTCTCTAGTTTTGGTAGTAGAGCGCCACATTACAATAGAAAACACAACTAGCATTATTCCATTCGCAACTTCTTGCGGGTTACTTAGGTATTGTTCAGCCAAGGGACTATCTAATAATAAGCCTACAAAAATGTAGAAGTATAAAATACCTAAGGTTTTTAAAAAAGCGGGTAATAATGATTTAGTTGCTAGTGTACTCATGCAACACAAATTGTACGGTTTAGCTTATGAAAATATAGCTTTGCCTAGCTTTTTACGAACGCGTTTAATAATATCCGTAGGGTAGGTTCTGTCGCCCATTAAAATTTGTGCCATTCCTTCACTAATTCTTTCTCCGTAATGTTTCATTAAAAAGTTTCTAATCTTTTCGTTATCATAAAACATTTTAGACAACTTTACGGCCACCTTTAGTTCCGGTAATAAGCCTTCGTTTAGCTTATCTTCATATAACTTTTTAGCCATAGCATTATCTAGTTTACTTTCAGCTATAGCATCTGCTGCCATTATACCCGAAAATATGGCATTGGAAATTCCTTCAGCAGTTAAAGGGTCCGCAAAGCCAGCTGCATCGCCCACTAAAAACACATTCTTACGCACAAAGCCATCCGTCCTTGGTGTTACTGGTATCTGAAACCCATGCATTTCTTCTTTCACAGGAGCGGTAATTTTAAGTGTATTTTTCATGTACTCCGCATAAAGTTGCTTCATCTCTACCTTAATTTTTCTAAAAGATGCCAAGCCGATGGATAAATGATTTTTTTTAGGGAAACACCATCCATACCCCATTGGAATGGCATCAAAATCCAAGCGAACACTTTGCGATAAGCGCTCATAATCCTCTGGTGTAACCTCTACCTCATACTCCAAAGCAGGTATCATTAACCTCGTTTCTTTCCATCCTGCTAACTTAGCGGTAGGACTAAGAGCACCATCCGCGGCAATAATAAATTTGGCTTGTAAATCACCTTGTGACGTATGCAAAGTATTTAACTCATCAAATGTTATGCTGTTAACCTGATGGTTCTCCAAAAGTGTAGCTCCAGCAGTAACTGCTTTATCCACCAATAATTTATCAAATTCATCACGCATAACCATTGATATAATAGGCTCCTTACGCTCTGCTACTAAATGCATGTCTATTTTATCAAAATAGGAGTCTACTTTGTAAAACTCTTTGGCAACTGCGGGACTTACATCAAATGGCATTTTTCTTCTGCCTCTAAAGGCAAATCCGCCACCGCAGGTTTTGTAACGAGGCAAGGTTTCTTTATCAATTATCACTGCAGAAACTTCTTGTTCTGCTAATTTAATAGCCGCAGAAGAACCTGCTGGCCCGCTTCCAATAATGGCTACGTCAAATTTTTTCATGCGTTTATTTGCTTGCAAAATATTGGCACAAAAGTAGGGTAAATATCAGTACCAACAACGATGGTGAAGCCGATCAACTGAAAAATAAATAATTGAAAAAACAATTAGTCAAACTCGCTAATTACATGATTGGCCAATTCATTAACAGTAGTAGCTTCATGGTTAAAACCATGTTCCAATAATAGCGACTCACAGTCTTTAATTGCCTCGTGGATACCATCAGCAAACTTATTATGCTTAATACCGGTTGCTATTTCAGAAACTACCCTATTTAAACTTGCTTGGTCAATTTTTTGATTGATGCCGGCATCGGCCAATACTGTTATTTTATGTTCCAATGCACTTATGTAAAACAGGATGCCAATTCTATCGGCGGTATTAAAAAGTTCTTGTTGTAAAAACACATCGTGCGCCCGTGTATTTACCCGTTGCTCTACCGATTCATTTTTCATTAAAAAAATACGCAAGCGCGGAATAAGCAAAGGAAACAATATACCCAGCAGCCCAGCAGTTATAACTACCACCGCGGTTTCCATGGCACCAAAATTTATCGGCAGCAACCAGTAATAACTTAACAGGCCAATAGCTGCTGCAAAAAACAAGGACTGTAAAGCAGAAAAATACCAAATGGCATCACTATAATCATCGCTTTGTTTAGCAATATAAACTACCAATTCACCAGAGGTACTTTTCTCTAGTTGCTCAATAGATTGCTCTATTTCCTTTTTTTGTGCTTTCGTTAATGCTACTTTATTTGCCATTATAAAATTTCTAATTACCAACCTCCTGATGCGCCGCCGCCGCCAAAACCTCCTCCTCCACCGCCGAAACCACCGCCAAAGCCGCCGCCGCCAAAACCGCCACTTGAATAACCACCTCCAAATGAGCTACCTCCAACAAAATAAGTTCCGCCTCCCGGTCCTCCACCTCCTCTGCCATTTAAGCCAATTAAACTAAACACCAATGCTATTACACCCGATATAAGCAATACCCTGCTAAGTATGAAAAGGATAATAAAGAACAAGGCAAAGTTTACCGCAAAGCCTTTTTTATTTCCCAACTTAGAAGTAATCATCGTGCCAATAAAAATGAAAACAGGAATTAAAAAAATCAAAAACTTTAAGTGCCCATATGGGTTTTTTCCACTTCTACTACGTTTTTGGTTTACTTCTGGAAGCACCTCACCATCAATTAAACTCATAATGGCACTTACGCCATGAACGATACCACCGGCAAAATCACCACTTCTAAACTCAGGTACAATTATATTGTCAATAATACGTTTCGCATACGCATCTGGTATAGCACCTTCCAATCCATAGCCAACCTCAATGCGTAATTTTCTATCATCTTTTGCGATCAATAAAATCACCCCATCATCAATATCCTTTCTTCCTACCTTCCATTTATCCGCTACTCTAATACTATATTGCTCAATTTCTTCAGGCTTGGTACTTGGCACAATTAACACTACTACCTGACTGCCTTTTGATGCCTCAAACCTTGCTAAAGTTGCTTCCAAACTCGCTTTTTGGGAAGTAGAAAGCGTAGCCGTAAGGTCAGTTACTCGTTCTTTTAATTCAGGAATATCTTGTAGTTCTGTAGCCGAAGCAATAGCCATGCTGCTTAACAACACAACAGCAAATAGAATATATTTTTTCAAAACTCCTTTCATTACGAGCTAAAGATAGTTAAATTTGAAATTCGAAATTACACATAAAGCATGAACAAAAATACTTGGATTACCTTAGGAGTTGTTGCACTTGTTGCACTTATTGGTTATAACTTTTTTGCAGGCCGTTATAATAACATGGTGGAACTGGATGAAACCGTAGCCCTAAAATGGGGTAACGTGGAAACGCAATACCAACGAAGAGCAGATTTAATTCCCAACTTGGTAAAAACAGTAAAAGGTTATGCCGCTCACGAAAAAGAAGTATTGGAAGGCGTAATAAAAGCGCGTGCTTCTGCCACTAGTATAAAAATCGACCCTTCTAACTTAACTCCTGAAGCCATTGCCAATTTTCAAAAAATGCAGAGCGGTGTTACATCAGCATTGTCAAGATTGTTAGCCGTTTCAGAAAGGTATCCTGATTTAAAAGCCAATGCTAACTTTATGGAGTTGCAAGCACAATTAGAAGGCACAGAAAATAGAATTGCGGTGGAACGCTCACGCTTTAATCAAGCAATAAAAGATTACAATTCTTATATCCGAAAATTTCCAAGTAACCTATTAGCCAATATGTACGGCTTTGAAAAGAAAGCTGCTTTTGAAGCTGAAGAAGGTGCAGAGAAAGCGCCTGAGGTAAATTTCTAAATATCATTAAAGCGCAATTAATTGTTGCTGGTGCGTATGTACTGTACGCTTAAATATTGTGTACGGTTTAATGAAACTTTATACCCTGCTTTACGTTTAGGACTAACGTAATTGTACTAACAAACAACAAAAGAATATGTTAAAACTTAAAAGCTATCTATTAATAGCACTTTCAACCACCATTTTATATGCTTGCAACAACGAAGAAGGAGATGATGAAGAAGAGCAAGAACCTGCACAACAACAAGCCACCACAGGAACAACTAACACCAATAGAACGCAGCAAGAGGAGTTGGATTTTGTGAAAGCGAAAGCTGTTTCATTAGCGAAAAACACTCAAGGTTATTGGGAAGCACAATTTAGTAATGGCGTTGTTATGATTTATGTTCCTGCAGGTAGTTTTACCATGGGTAACGATGCATTGTCAGCATCCGTAGTAACAGATGCTTACCCTTCTGCACCAGCTCATGGGGTTAGTTTAAGTCATTATTGGATTTCGAAACACCCCATTACCATTGGGCAATTTAGGGCCTTCGTTACAGCCACAAGTTATGTTACGGATGTAGAAAAAGCAGGTAGCAATGGATGTTGGGTATATGATATTCCCGGTAAAGGGTTTCAAGAAAAAACTGGTTATAACTGGAGCAATGCCTTTAAAGATATTTTGGCAACGTATACAAGCATTACCATTAACGATAACCACCCAGTTACTTGTGTTAGCTGGAACGATGCTATTGCCTATACCAATTGGTTAAGCGGACAATTACAACTAACCATTACCTTGCCAACCGAAGCAGAATATGAATATGCCTGCCGTGGAACAGATGGCAGAATATATCCATGGGGTAACCAAGTATCGGATGGTACACATGCCAATTATGCCGACGAAACATTTGAATCTTTTTTTCCAGGCGTTGCGCAGTCTATTGTACATCAAGGCATGACGGATAGCTTTGCCATTACCTCACCGGTTGGTAGTTTCCCAAATGGCGCCTCTCCAGTTGGAGCATTAGATATGGTGGGCAATGTTAATCAATGGGTATATGATGCAGATTATACTTATACCTCTGCTACCATTAGTGATCCTATAGCGTTAACAAATAATGGTGTTCGCATGCAAAAGTCGGGCGACTGGTCGAGCTCAGCTGGGCGCGCTAATCAAGTACCTGATGAACTAAAAGACGGACATAACATCCGAGCCGAAGGCAGATCAGGTGATGCACCAGATAGCGCTGACGACCATCTAGGATTTAGAATTGCTATTTCCTATACTGCTAGATAACAGCTTGTTATATGCACAATTGATAGGGTTTGATGTGTTAATCTGACACAAATCATACATTTTGTTTAAACTATATTATTAATAGATAAACATTATTTATTATGTTTGTGTCAAATTTAAGGCATGTATTCTATTAAAGATTTAGAGCGGTTAAGTGGGCATAAAGCGCATACCATTCGAATATGGGAAAAGCGGTATGAACTACTGGAGCCTAAAAGAACCGACACCAACATCAGATATTACGACGATGATCAATTACGTAAAATACTCAACGTATCAACCCTTTTGGCACATGGGGGTAAGATTTCTAAAATAAGTAAACTAAAGGAGATTGAAATTGCCGAAGCCGTGGAGCAGCTGATGGCACCAACCAGTACCGACGACAGGAATGATGCCTTTATTAATAGAATTATCGAGGCCAGCATGACCTATGATGAGCAGCTCTTTGAAGGCGCATTTGCCGCGGCCACGTTACGGCTAGGTTTAAACAAATGCTACGCCTTAGTAGTGCTGCCAGCCTTAATTCGTTTAGGCTTGATGTGGGGAAAAAACACCTTAATGCCGGCACAAGAACATTTTATATCCAACCTAATTAAACAAAAACTATTTGCAGCCATAGACGGGCTACCAGCACCTGACAACGCATCCAAGAAGTACTTGCTTTTTTTACCCGAAAAAGAAGAGCATGAAATTGGATTGCTGTTTGCTAATTACCTTATTAAACAAAGAGGACACCTCAGCTATTATTTAGGTCAAAACGTGCCTAGCGTTAATTTAGAAGCAGCTATACATGATGTGCAACCAGATTATATACTCCTGTTTATGGTGCGTACCTGGAACAAAGAAGAAGCCAAAGAATTGTTTGGCAAACTTAACGACGCGTACAAAAACAAACCAATACTATTGTGTGGTAGCAGTCAACCACTCAACCATATAGAAAGCAATAAACACCTAATTAAAATCAACAAAATAGAAGACCTATATCCACACATTTGACATTTTGTTTAACTTTTTTGCTTATTTGTTAAACATTTTTGTATATTTGAGCAATCAATTTGTTCAAATATGCCCAATGTTGCAGTTATAGGATCAGGATTTGCAGGCCTCAGCGCCGCTACCAACCTCGCCAGTAAAGGTGTTAACGTACACCTGTTCGAAAAAAATGAAGCCATAGGCGGTAGAGCCAGACAGTTTTCTGCCAAAGGTTTTACGTTTGATATGGGTCCTAGTTGGTATTGGATGCCAGAAGTATTTGAACAGTTTTTTCAGGAATACGGTCATGAAGTAGCCAACCATTATGACCTTATTCAACTGGATCCATCTTTCCGTATGTTTTTTGGTAAAGATGATGTGCTCGACATCCCAGCCAATTTTGATGAGTTATGCGATTTATTTGAATCCTTAGAACCAAACAGCGGAGATAAGCTGCGTAAGTTTATGCATGAGGCGGCCTATAAATATGAGGTGAGTATGGAAGACCTTATATATAACCCTGGTTTATCCTTAATGGAATTTGCCAATTCTAAAGTGATAAAAGGTGCGTTTAAACTACAACTGCTTTCTTCCTTTTCTAAGTACGTAAGAAAATACTTTAAGCATCCGAAGCTAATTGCTTTAATGGAATTTCCAGTATTGTTCTTGGGTTCTATGCCGAAAAACACCCCAGCATTATACAGCCTCATGAATTATGCGGGCTTAAAATTAGGCACCTGGTACCCCAAAGGAGGCTTTGCTAAAATTGTTGAAGGTATGGCAAATGTGGCGCAAGAAAAGGGTGTACGTATACATACCAATGCCGCGATAGAAAAACTACAAACCAACAAAAAAAACATCACCCGCGTGTCAGCGTCTGCAAAAGAAATGGACGTTGATGCGGTTGTTGGTGCCGCCGATTACCATCATGTAGAAAATTCACTCTTAGCAGATGGTTTGCAATCGTACTCAGAAAAATATTGGGACAAGCGCAGCATGTCGCCTTCCAGTTTAATTTTTTACGTTGGTGTAAACAAGCGTTTAAAAAACATTGAGCACCACAACTTATTTTTTCATGAGGACATAGAAAAACATGCGCATGAAATTCATGAAGCACCTCAATGGCCGAAAAAACCTTTGTTCTATGTATGTGCGCCTTCTATTACCGATGATAGTGTTGCTCCTGAAGGATGTGAAAACTTATTTTTTCTTATTCCAATAGCTGCAGGCTTAAAAGACAGTGACAACATTCGTCAGCAATACTACGATCACATCATTGGCGAATTTGAGCGCATTACGAAACAGCGTATCAAGGAAAATATTGTTTACCATAAAAGTTATTGTGTAAACGATTTTAAACAAGACTACAACTCTTATAAAGGCAATGCCTATGGCCTTGCCAATACATTAATGCAAACGGCTAACCTAAAGCCAAAAATTAGAAGCAAAAAGGTGAACAACCTCTTTTATGCAGGACAATTAACCGTTCCTGGACCGGGCGTTCCACCTAGCATTATATCAGGTAAAATATCTTCTGTTGAACTTTTAAACCACCTAAAATTATGAAAGCACTATTTGATGATTTATCCACAGCGTGTAGCAAATTAACTACACAAAAATACAGCACCAGTTTTTCGCTGGGTGTAAGTTTTCTAGGAAAAGAAATTCAAAACGATATACATGCCGTTTACGGTTTTGTTCGTTTAGCCGACGAAATTGTAGACTCTTTTGATAAGTACGACCAAGAGTATTTAATGGGGCAGTTTGAGTACGACCTATACAACGCCTTACAACACAAAATTAGTATGAACCCAATCTTGAATTCTTTTCAGGCTACGGTACACAAATACGAAATTGACCGTGCACTCATTAACAAGTTTTTGCATAGCATGAAAATGGACTTGGATAGACAAATGCACAATAGAGAATCGTATGACGATTATATCTTAGGAAGTGCAGAAGTAGTTGGCTTAATGTGCTTAAAAATATTTGTGAATGGCAATCAAGCGGAATACGAACGCCTTGCACCTTATGCTCAAAAATTAGGCGCGGCCTTTCAAAAAGTAAACTTCTTGCGCGATATGAAAGATGATTATGAAGTATTGGGTCGTACCTACTTCCCAGATGTAGACATGAACAATTTTGGTCGTGCAGAAAAACTAAAAATTGAAAAAGAAATTGCCGAAGATTTTAGAGAAGCCCTTATAGGAATTAAGCAGTTACCTGACCAAGCACAACATGGTGTATACTTAGCTTACACCTATTACCAAAAGCTATTTGTAAAAATTAAAAAGGTGCCGGCAAAACGCATTTTGTTAGAAAGAATTCGTATTCCAAACATTAGAAAGTTTGCACTAATGATTAATACGTCTTTTCGCTATCAATTCAATTTGATTTAATGAGCGTATTTAAACCCATTAATAGTACGATGAAAAAAACGTTAATTATTATCAGCTTATGGTTTATGCAGGTGCAAGTATCCAGCGCAAACGACCAGGTGATGGCCGTACGCAACTTGTTCTATAGCGCCACGGTTTCATCTGACTCTGCCGATGTTTTCCTTGTCAAAATGCAAGCATTAAACAAGGGAAATTCGGCGTTTATAATAGGGTATGAAGGGATGGCGCATCTTATGATTTGTTACCACTCTTTTAACCCTTATGCCAAATGGAAAAACTTTGTTAAAGGAAAAAGCTTAATTGAAAAGGCCATTGAAAAAGACTCCACCAATATAGAGTTGCGTTTTTTGCGATTATCCGTTCAATTAAACACACCATCATTTTTAAGTTACTCAAGCAACATAAATGAAGACAAAGCCTACATTTTTAAAAACATATCCTTGGTAAGTGACGAAGATCTCTTTAAGCGGATTTATAATTACACGTTGCAAGCAAAAAAAATAACACAAGAAGAAAAAAACACAATGAAACAAGCCTTGGCCAAAAACCAATACGCTAAGGCTACAACAAATTAGTTATGGAAGAAAAATTAATATTGGTAAATGAACTAGATCAACAAATTGGTACAAGTACCAAAGAAGAGGCCCATAAAAAAGGCTATTTACACAGAGCATTTTCTATTTTTTTATTCAACAAAAAAGGAGAGCTGCTTTTGCAACAACGCGCCCTGCATAAATATCATTCGCCAGGACTTTGGTCTAACACTTGTTGTAGTCATCCAAGAGAAAATGAAAGCACTTACAGTGCTGCCAACAGAAGACTTATGGAAGAAATGGGAATAACGTGTGCATTAGAAAAGCAATTTGATTTTATTTACCGAACCAATTTTGATAATGGTTTAATAGAGCATGAATTTGATCACGTTTATTTCGGATATTGCAACGAATTACCCAACATAAATAAAGATGAAGTAGCTGCATGGGATTATTATTCCGTTAGCAAACTAGAGCAAAAAATGACAGAAAATCCGGAGCAATTTACCTATTGGTTTAAAGCATGCTACGGAAAAGTAAAACAACTAATGCCTAACTAGTATGAATACGATGCTTTTTATTTTAATTACGGTTTCCACCTTCGTAGCTATGGAGGCGGTTGCTTGGTTGGCCCACAAATATGTGATGCATGGTTTTTTATGGCATTTACATGAAGATCATCATACAGGCAAAGAAGGGTTTTTCGAAAAAAATGATGCCTTCTTTTTAATATTTGCTATTCCAGGTGCAGGGCTTTCTATATCAGGCGCGCTTGCTGATTATAACTATCAATTCTTTATTGGTTTGGGCATTACTCTTTATGGCATTGCTTACTTTTTTGTTCATGACATATTCATACATCAACGGTTCAAAATTTTTAGAAATAGCAAACATCCGTATTTTTTGGCGATAAGAAGGGCGCACAAAATGCATCATAAACACAGAGGTAAAGAAGAAGGAGAATGTTTTGGGATGTTATTGGTGCCATTTAAGTATTACAAAGCATCTAAAAACCAATTGTTCAATCAATGACCTACTTGCTTATTAACATATGTAGTATAAGCATACCCTTAATTTTTAGTTTTCATAAAAAGCTACAATTTAACAAGCAGTGGCAACACTTTTGGCCAGCCGCTATCATTACCTTAATACCCTTTATACTATGGGATATATATTATACCCATTTAGGTGTTTGGTGGTTTAATGAAAAGCATTTAGTTGGCGTTAACTTGTTTAACTTACCAATAGAAGAATGGCTGTTTTTTATTTGCATACCCTATGCTTCTGTTTTTACTTATCACTGTTTAAACCAACTAATAACAAACGATTTACTTAGCAACTATACAAAATCTATATCCTTTTTGTTAAGCGTTAGCTTAATATTAATAGGTATACTTTCACTTGGCAAACTGTATACAAGCGTTACCTTTTTTGCTACCAGCATGGCAATTATTTATTTACAATGGATTAAAAAAGCGGCGTGGCTCTCGCGGTTTTACTTTATGTATTTAATAATTCTTTTACCATTTTATTTGGTTAACGGCATGCTCACGGGTATGTGGTTAACCCAGCCAGTTGTATTATACAGTAACATGGAAAACTTAGGCATTCGAATAAACACCATACCCGTTGAAGACGTATTCTATGGCATGTTATTATTGCTAATGAATATTGCCATTTTTGAAAAGTTGAAGGCCAAGCAAAACCCTCATTAACTTACAGTTCTTCTTCCAACTGTTTCAGTAATTTTAGTATGCTCTCTTTATCCTCTCCTGCTACCAACTCATTCCCTTCTATTTTTTCATTTATATTGCCCACACCGTGTCCTCCTACCACTTTTGCCCCACGGTAAGGCATAGTACTTAGTAATTGACCCAAGGCAGTTACCCCACCACGTGGCCCTGGTGAAGAGCTTAAAAACACAACCGGTTTTTCGTTAAACACTTTGCCTCCCATACGCGACAACCAATCTATTGTATTTTTAAATACCGAAGGTATCATACCGTTGTATTCTGGCGAGGCCACAATAAAGCCATCTGCCTCGCGTGTAATTTTATGCAAACGTTTCATACTTTCCGGGTAACCATTGTTCTCTTCCTCATCCAAACCATACATCACCGCTTCAAAATTTCTTAGGTTCAACACTTCCACTTCAGCGGTTTTTACATAAGCGCTAACAATTTCTATTAGTTGTTGGTTTACAGATTTTGAATGATTACTGCCCGCAAATGCTATAATTTTTTTCATCTTATTTAGTGCTTTGTTCAATGCAAATATACAATCATTTTTTACAACTGTTGTTTAAACAACTATTATTTTTTGTTTAAACGATTTAATGCTGCCAACAATCATTTTTGTATATTAGGTATGCTCAGTCACTAAGGCTTCAACCAAATGGAAACAACTAATCCATCTACTTCATTTGATTTAGAACTTAGAACTCGTCTATTTCAAATTTCCAGCATTATAGTTGCAGCCATATTTTTTGTGGGTGGTACGGTATACTTGTTTACTGGCTTGTCGTATTTCTTTGGTTCTATTTTGGTATGTAGTTCTTTAATAACCTTGAGCGGCCTTATTTTATTTAAACGAAATGTACATGTAGATAAACTCGTTTGGCTACTTATTTTTCTATGTTACCTAAACGATATGCTCGGGTGGATTTATTTGGCCGGCCATAATGGTTCTGCTCCTATGATGTTTGTAGCCTTAACCTTACTATCCATCACATTGGTACCTCACAGGCAAATTATTTATCTTTTAGTAGGCGCATTCTTTTTGGCTTTTGGCATTTTAACACTGGAAACGATTTATCCACAAATTATTGTTCCGTACGCAAGTCCTGAATTAGAAAAAACAGATAAGGTATTTATCTTATTATTGGGCTTAACTACAGTAACTTCTATTGCGTTCTTTTTTAGGTCTAAAATAGTTTCCGTTGCCAACATGCTAAAATTAAAGGAAGAAAAACTTGAAGAAAGTGTAACAATGGAAATGAAAAAAGTGAGGGAGCTGAAAGATGCGGAAAAAAAACTACTGGAAGCCAACGCATCGCTGGAAGAGTACGCGCACATTACCTCACATGATTTGCAAGAGCCATTAGCTACAATTCATTCTATTGCCGATGTAATACAGGAAGACTATGCCGATAATTTAGATGAGAACGGTAAAAAATATTTGCAGTTTTTATCACGTTCTGCTGCACGACTTAGAAGTCAAATTAGCTCTATACTAAAATACTCTACCCTTGGCAATAATATTCACCTAGAACAAATTAGTCCAACAGAGCTAATAGAATCTATAAAGTCTGAACTTGATGATCTACTAAAAAAGCGCCATGCAACTATTAGCTATAGTAATTTGCCGGCAACGGTAATTTCAGGTAAAACAGAATTACAAATTACGCTTCAAAACCTCATTATTAATGGCATTAAATACAATACTAGTGATCGTCCTGCTGTAAACATTATGACAGAAACTAAAGGTGATGATTATTTGTTTTGTGTTGCAGACAACGGTATTGGTATTGACGAGAAAGATCTAGAAAGTGTATTTACGTTGTTTAAAAGAATTGATTCAAAATCGGAAGGAACTGGAATTGGGCTAGCCAATGCCAAAAAGGTAATTGTTGCCCTCGGCGGTAAAATATGGGCAGAGTCAACTAAAGATAAGGGTTCGCGATTCTATTTTACCATTCCCAGGTAAACTATATCTTGGAAAATGGTTTGACCTTTCCTTATTGAATAATTTCTAACAAGTCGTTTTTCGCAAAAGGTTTGCCTAAATACTTGCTTACTGATCTAAAAGACTTGGAGCGTTCCATATCTTTGGGGTTTAACGAGGTAGTAAGCATTACCACCACGTTCCTATTGCTATCATCAACTGAAGAGGTTACCCTTTCATACTCTTGCAAAAACTCCCAGCCATTCATCACTGGCATATTAATATCGAGCAAAATTAACTCTGGTAAATCAACACCATTATTTAAACATTCATTAATATAATCTATTCCATTTTTTCCATTAGTTTTAACAACAACATTCTCCGTAACCGCTGCCTTCTTTATAATTCTCTCGTGCAACATATTCGTTGCCTCGTTATCATCTATTAATAAAACGGTTTTCAATACATTGCTCATTGTACGCGGTATTTACAAAGTTTGTTGGTACAATAAAGGTAAAAGAAAAAGTTTTTCCATCGCAAATTCGATAAGCGGTTAATTTATATCGATAAAATGTTCCCTATTATTGTACGTGCTGTTTCAAGTAGCACTTATCGTTAAGTTTATACCTTTGAAACACAATAGTCAAGGTTTTTTACCTCAGATGAAAACATACATTGCCTACCATAAACCCAAAGGTATTATTTGTACTACCGAAAAAATACCAGGCAATATCATCGATGCCATACAGCATCCGCAACAGCTTTTACCAATTGGCAGGTTGGATAAAAATTCGGAAGGGTTAATTTTACTCACCAATGATAAAGTAGCTATCAATGAAATTATACACCCCAATAGCGGCAAAGAAAAAGAGTACCGTGTAACGGTAAACAAGCCACTAAAAAATGGATTTTTAAAAAAATTGCAACAAGGGGTAGATATTGGCATTAGCACCACTGCTCCTTGCAAGGCGGAAGCTGAACCTGACACGCGCAGAATATTTAGGATTGTATTAACACAAGGCCTAAACCGACAAATTAGACGCATGTGTGCTAAGTTTAATTACCACGTAATTAAGTTAGAACGTGTGCGCATTGCAAGTGTTGTATGCGAAGGAATTCCTGTAGGAAAGTGGAGAAACCTTAGCGATGAAGAAGTAGCATCTTTGCTTGGGTAATTTTAGGGAATTTCACACTACGAAGATTACAGCTAATTAGCATGTCATACTGAGTACAACGAAGTATCTTCACAATGCAGAGACCTCGGTTCGTATAAATTTAGTGGTATTACTTTTGACTTGTTCATTTTGTCTTGATACAAAACGAACCAAAAAATCAAGAAAAGGTTATCGGCTCACACACATGCTGACAAAGCCCCCGCTACCTTTTCTGGCCATCACACCCAACTAATTATAACCCCTTTCCATAAACCTTAAATATAAAGGTAGTGACGATAATAAATCTAAAAAGCTTCTATGTTCACTAAGTGTTTGTAAAAAGGCTAACGGCACTCAATATAATATTACGCTCAAACCATATAATTGTAAATCCTTCCTCTTCTTTCTGATAACTAACGCGGCGCAATAGGTGAAAGTGCCAAGCAAGCTTATGTTAAGAAATCACCTCACACCCCATATATCTCTGTAGAATATAAGCTTAAGAAGTTAGGGTGTAAAATAATTCAGTAAATTCACCAACAAATAAAGGTGTTATATTTACAAAAGGTAAACCATGGCAAAAAGAAAAAACATACTTATTACCGGCGCAAGTTCGGGTTTAGGAAAAGGCATGGCCTTAGAATTTGCTAAACAAGGATGCAACTTAGCACTTTGTGCAAGAAGGGTTGAAAACTTGGAAGAACTCAAAAAAGAAATTCTGCAAAAAAACCCAAATTGTAAGGTGTTTTTACGACCATTGGATGTAAATATTGCAGAAGATGTGTTTACCACCTTTAAAGCATTTAATGAAGATTTTAAAGGCATAGGTGGTAGTTTGGACAGGGTTATTGTAAACGCTGGAATGGGTAAAGGTGCCTCTATGGGTAAAGGCCGACAAGATGCCAACATGCAAACGGCCAATACCAACTTTATTGCAGCTATTAGTCAATTTGAAGCGGCATTGGAAATATTCAGAGAGCAAAACCACGGCCATGTAGTAGCTATGGCAAGTGTATCGGCGTTTAGAGGTTTAGGTGGTGCAGCTACCGTTTATGCTGCTACCAAAGCAGCCATTGCCAATTTAGCGGAAGGAGCGCGGGTAGACCTAATCGGAAAACCGATTAAGGTTTCTACCATTTACCCTGGTTATATTCAATCAGAAATTACGGATGCTATGAAAAAGCAACCACCGTTTACCATCAGTCTTAAAAAGGGAGCAAACTTATTGGTAAAAGCTATAAACAAAGAAAAGGATGAAATCATTGTTCCTAAATGGCCATGGTTATTATTCAAAATATTAATGCCAATAATGCCGCTTAAAGTGTTGAGGTGGTTTTAATGCCTTACAACTAAGGTTGCCCATCAAAAAAGGAAAATAGCGAAACAATCATTATTACTTTATTAATGGCCAAACTAAAGCTGGACTTACATGCTATTTATAACAAAGGCTGGTTAATTGATAAAGCCCTAGAAGATATTATTCAGGAGGCATTAGACAAGAAAATAAAGGAAGTTGAAATTATACCTGGCAAAGGTAGTGGACAACTTAAAAAAAGGTGCTTCGTTTTTTAGAACAAAAACACATTAAAAATAAGTACCATAGAATAGATAAAGACAGTAAAAATTTTGGTCGGCTGTTTGTATATTTTAAACATTAACTGCAGCAACCTAAAACGACCCTATATAACTCAAGGCCATTTCAAAGCCACCTTGCCTCTTGCTTACCAAATCTAAATCAGAAACATTTATATCATAAGAAACTGATAGGATAATCTGCTGTTTATACGAAAAGCCAACTACCGGTATCACAGCATCTCTATAACGATAATGACAACCCGCAAAAATTGTATTGCCTTTTTTGTTGGAAGATAAGGTGGTAATACCCGTGTTTTTCCCTTTGCCTTTTTCGTTTCTGTTTTGCAAATTATAACGGCTATTACTCACGGATAATTCATAACGTAGCATACCACCCACATTAATTTCAAAATGAGGGCCTTGCTTTAACAACATAATTTGTGGTAAACCAGAAAGTGCTTTGTAACCTAAATTAAATTCACTTTCGTGATGCAATACAAACTTGTAATCTAGAGGGTCTTTGCTGTCAAATGATTTTTGTGGTTTATTAATATGAAACATAGCAATGCCTGTACTAGACTCTATATCTGAATTCACAAACACCCACTTTAATCCCGCATTCAAATCAAAATAAGAATAAGCAGGAATAAGATTTACCTCTCTTGATGGTAAAGATGCATCATATTGTATACCATCGTATTGATTATCCCACTTAAGGTTATCATAGTTTATACTTGCCCTACCAAAGCCTGGCTGAAAACCAGCAATTAAATAATTTTCATCGTTAACTTGCAAAATATAAGACAGTGATAGATTACTCGAAAAACGCGACAATTCACTTGTACCTGCTTTATCGTTAAACAATGAAAAGCCTATACCTATATTCTCAATTAGGGCAACATCAATGCCCAAAAAATAAGTGTTAAAGGCATCACTAAATCCATTCCACTGACTTTTATAATTATTTACGATTCGGTAATTACCAGAAAAGGTACCCGTATTAGCAGGATTAACGCTCAGCGGAGAAAAATAGAATTGCGAAAAGTGAATATCCTGAGCTGCTGCTTTTTTAATAAAGATGCAACAAGCAAGCAATACTATAATTTGTAATAATCCCTTCTTCATTTACCTCACCAAACTAACATTCCCCTTTTTTATCACCTCGGTATCATCAAACATGGTGGCATCTAAGGTCCACACATAAACACCTGCCACCGCCTTCTTACCCTTAATAAATCCATCCCAACCTATCGTAGGGTCGGTAGTTTCAAATACCATTCTTCCCCACCTATCGTATACCCTAAACAACAGTTTTCTGGTACCTGTTGCACGTACATAAAACACATCGTTTTCGCCATCGTTGTTCGGTGAAAATATGTCCGGTACAAATATGTTAATGTCTTCTTGAATGCATAATGAAATGCTCGCCTCCGATACACAATTGCCATCATTTTCAACATGCAATAACATGCTGTAATTTCCAGGGGTACTAATTACACTGCTTGGATTAGTGCCATTAACATAGGGTATTCGTGTGCCATCACTTAACTCCCAATAACCTTGGGTGGCCCCCAAACTTAAATCAATAAATGTTACATTGTTTTGTGCTAAGGGTATGCATGGCAAATCAGGGTTTACTGAAAACAAAGCGTTAATTAAACCATGACCAGGTATGGTAACCGATGTATCTTTGGAACAACCCGTAACCGAATCGGTGACAGTAACATTATAACTTGCTCCTGATAAACCACTAATCGTATTGCCCGTTCCAGACGCGTTAGCACTCCAAGAATATAAGTAAGGATTACTGCCCGTAACATTTGCCGTGGCGGTACCCGGCACACCATCACAAGCAATACTTGAAGTGGTAAATGTTACATCAAACTTTGGATGAATAATTATTCTGGCGGTATCTACCACACTTTCTGAACAACCATCATAAGCGGTTATAGTATAAGTAGTACTTACCAGTGGGCTCACCACATTGGTATTGGTTGGGAATAAATTATTGCTCCAATTAAGTGACACCCCTGTAGTGGGGTTACCTCCTTCTGTTGCCACGTTTATGGTGGATCCAAAGTTTTGACAAATAGGATTATTAGTAATGGTTACCGTTGTTTGTATGGCGGGGTAAACCACTACGGTAATAGAGTCTACCGTATAACATGGCCCACTACCAAATTCATAGCGCATAGTGTAGGTGCCTTCACCAGCCACCGAAGGGTTAAAAGTCGTACCCACAAAACCGGTACCTGATAAAGTACCTCCTGCCGGACTAAGACCTATGGTGTGGTTTTGATTATTATAACAATACAACGTATCAATACCACTAATCGTTGCTGCCTGAAATTGATACACCGTAACATTTATTGTATCACTACACCCACCATCCGTTGAATACACAATCGGGAATGTACCTACCCCACTTACACTTGGGTCAAATAAACCAGTTTGGGAATTGGTTATCCCTTGCCCTTGCCACAAGGCATTTACACCGATAGGATCCAAAACAAATGCCGGATGTGATGTACAAACAGTTGTATCATCATAAGCTAATGAACTTGGGTGCACCACCATTCTAACGGTATCGCTACAGGTATTGGCGAGGTAGGTTAAGGTATGCACACCCACTCCTGCTGTAGCTGGGTTATAATAATAATCACCGCTATTTACACTCACGCCTGTGCCCGACCAATCTCCTCCACCTGGACTTCTTTTAGTGGATCCATAGGTTAATTCAAAAGCGGCATCGCTGGTACAATAAAACAAAGAATCATCATTAATATTGGTGAGTCTGGTATACAAATTCACCGAATCTGTACAGCCATTACTTGCTGTGTAAATAAGGGTATCCGTAAAATTAACGATGCCTTGTATATTAGGATTGTACGCACCTTGTGCTGTGAGTAAGCCACTTGCACCAGCATTATTTGTTCCGGCTGAAGTCCATAGGCCGCCCGAAGGAGCGGCTTGTGTAATAGTAAAGGTTGTTTGCGCTGGACATTTTACAATGTTGCTGCCCCCATCAATTTCTTTTATGAAAGTATGCGCTGTATCGCTACAACCGTTTAACACATATATAAATGCATGGTAACCTGGCCCTGCATCCTCAGGATCGATAACACCATTTAAGGTATCTGTTATACCAGCAACTGGTTGCCATCTACCACCTGGTGGTGAAGCCGTTAAGGTATAAGAAGGAACCGACTCACAAACAGTATCTGTTAATGGACTAATAGCTAAGGGCGCCACAAACACTTGCTTCTGATCGGAACAACCATTGCCATGCGTATAGGTAACAGTATAAGTGCCTAAAGAAGTTGGGTCAAAAATTCCACCAGCGGTTAAGCCTGCGTAACCCGACCACGTACCACCAGCAGGTGTATTACCCGTTAACTGAAAAGCAGGCGATCCCGTACATGCAGCTTCATCAAATCCAGCATCCATTTCGGTAACGTTCATTACAAAGGTACTGCTACAACCATTAACCGTATAACGCAAAGTATGTGCTCCTGCACCAGCCGTGTCCGGATCAAAAAAACCTAACACGGTATCTGTTACACCCTGTCCCGTCCAAATACCTCCTGGTGGATTTGCAACCAAATTAAAGGACGCTACTGATTGACAAACAGGGTTGCTAGCTGGTGGTGTTATCACCGGATTTTCTACCACAATTTGTATGCTGGTGGTATAGGTTGGTCCGCCCAACGTTGATTGCACACCCAAAGTATAGGTAGTAGTACTCGCGGGACAAACATTATGTGTAGCGGTGTTTGGCAAGCCATGACTCCAATAATAATTATAGCTTAAGCATGAATTTAACTCCGCCGTTAATTGCGCACAAGCACCCACACAAATGGTATCATTTGGCGTAGGTGTTATACTAACCGTTAAAGGGCAATCATTAATAACAAAACTATTACTCTCTATAAACGTCCATAAACTATCGCACCTATCCAACATGTTAATAGTAAAGTTTACGTTGTAGGTACAACTTTCATCTAAAGAAGTGTTTAAGGTTAATCGTACAGCGGTGGTACTATCACCAACGCAAGCTAAAGCAGTAGCATTGCTAACGGTTGTAGCAATTGGCCCTGTTACCTCAAAGGCGGCAGCATAGGCCGAATCGCAATGTATGTTTTTACTTAAAGCCACATCAACGGTGGTAGTGTTACAACTTGGAACAGGGTTAATACTTATGGTGGGCGGTACGGGTGGCACAACCGTAGATGTCCATTGCGCTGACCAACCAATATCTTGTAAAAAGAAATCAGACTTAAACAGTATGGTTAAACAATCATTGGCCACAATTCCCGTTGGCATGGTGTTACCAACGCAAGCTAAAGCAGTAGCATTGCTAACGGTTGTAGCAATTGGCCCTGTTACCTCAAAGGCGGCAGCATAGGCCGAATCGCAATGTATGTTTTTACTTAAAGCCACATCAACGGTGGTAGTGTTACAACTTGGAACAGGGTTAATACTTATGGTGGGCGGTACGGGTGGCACAACCGTAGATGTCCATTGCGCTGACCAACCAATATCTTGTAAAAAGAAATCAGACTTAAACAGTATGGTTAAACAATCATTGGCCACAATTCCCGTTGGCATGGTGTTACCCGTAAAAGCGCCAATAAGTGTACCCGAACTAATGGTGTTGCCGTTGTAAAAAAACAATGTATCTGAGCCAAACTCTAATTGAAAAGAAGTGAAAGAAAGGGTAATGGTACCACCCGTACAAATACGAAATGTATCTTGGGCTTGGGCTAAATAATTGGTGTTTGGTCCTGCATCACTATCGGTAAAAATTCCTTTACAATCATATACCGTAGTATCAATATTAGAAGGCATTTTATAGGTTGGAATTTGTGCAATTACTTTACACGGAACAGCAACAACCAACAATAAAAAAAGTAAACGTAAAACAACGAAATTGTTAAACATAGGACACGCTAATAATCTATAAGGTATCATTGATTGTAATGGCAGAAGACACCACTTCATTACTCCAATTACCTGCCCTATCTTTTAACTTAATGGTTAAGGTGGTTAGTTCTTGACTACCATTACCTAACAGGAACAAGGTGTTAATCTTAATTTTAATTTGCCCTTCAAAAACCAGTTCTTCTGTTAAAGGGGCTAAAGGTTGCACATGGTACCAATCGGCTTCTGATAAGCGGCTATCCCTTACACTCAACGAATATTCATCGGGCGACTCATCACCAATATCACCATTATTGTCTTTGTAATTGATGGTTACCTCAACCGAATCTTTAAACTGTTCAACGTTTAAAGGGCTCACACTTACAAGGGAAATGCTTGGTTCTGGCGCCAACACCTCATCGTCCTTTTTACACGCATTAACGAAGAGCAATCCCACAAAAAATAGAGCTAAGTAATTCCGCATCTTATTGGATTTTAAGTGTAAAATATCCTCGTATTATATCGCTTGTACCGTCATTAGGTATTTCAGTTTTTACCGCTTGCGAGCCATCATCAATACTTGCCCTTACGTATAAATGATCCCCCGGAATATAACCGTCTGTGCTAATGGTAGTTTTATGATAATATTGCCCGCTAGCACCAGAAAAATCATTGGCTGCAAGTGGCACAGCATTGTATGAAATTATACTGCTTGATGCATTGTCAAAACTAAATATAGACTTTGAAACTTTACACGTATCATTATTAAAACTTGCTAAAGGTGTTTCATTATCGCCCACTAAAAACCACAAATCAATACTTGAATTAGCCGGTACCAAAATGGGTGCTATGTTACCACTAGCCCGTGGATAAGGTGAAGAGGTATTGCCAGCTGGGTAAGCTAAAAACCCTGATATGGTAGGTTGTGCATTGCCTACTTGCGGACTGTTACCATACATATCTTTAGCACCATTGTTAATCCAATCTTTTATTAAGGCAATATAACCATCACTGTTTGCCGCCCAAACTGCATTTACTGAATCTACAATAATGGGCATAATACCAGAGCCAATAGGCACCGTCATTCTAAAATGTAAAATAGATGAATCAGCATTCCCTGGCATAACGCGGTAGCGAAACATGCCGCTATTATCATTCACTGGTTTTTGGTACACCAATGTATTGTACGAACTATTAATGGTCCTAAAATCAGGCGGAAACGTACCATCATGACAACCCGAAACGGCGCATGTAGGCGAAAAAATATTGGCTTGTAAATAGGCAAAGTTATCTACATCAATGGTACTTGTATTAGTATAAGGAGCTGGTGCTAATAAGGATGAATCATCATAAGGGTTAATGTATTCTTCTTCTTTTTTGCACGACCAATTCAACAGCATCACTACTGTTAACCCCAACCCTAAATATACTTTTGCCTTGTGCATTCTTTTAAATTTTATCGTACAACGATCCTGCTCCGGCCGCTAACATATTCGCATTCATTACATCTTGTTTAACACCCAAAATATCCGCAATGGTTGGCGCCAAATCTGCTGTTTTCCATTGGTTAGCATAAGTAGGACTCGTGCTTGCATTAACAGAAGTGTTCGCCGGTGTATTTGGTCCTGCCATTAAACAAAATACATCCAAGGTATTAGCATCAGAATGATCATAACCATAAAAATCGTTCTGCGCATCTTTAATTTGGTTGGGTTGTATATCTCTACCACATTCGGGTGCTGCAATGATGGTTGTTTTTCCACCCATCACAGGATCCTTCTGTATAAAATCCCATAAGTGACCCACAGCATGATCAGCACGATGTAAGGCTTCTAGATACCCTGTAAAATTACTGTGGCATGAATCCACTGCTGTTAAATTAACCACTGTTAGTTTTGGTTTAAATTCGTTTATCACCTCACACGCATAACCCACCGTTGCTGTATCGCCATTACCTGCACCTGCATGATCTGGCGGAAAAGCAATTGTGCCAGCCGTAGTTTTATCAAACATGGTTTTCATAAAGGCTTTTATCTGCTGTTTTTCCGCATCGGTATTGCCAATATTTGGTAATGACTTGCCTACATTTTCATACGCATTATCCAAGAAATATTTCATCTCATACATGGGCGCCAACTGATCAGTTGGGTGGTAAATTTTAGCATCTTTTAAATACTGCTCGCCTTTGCTACCAAAGGTTACTGTAGGCGCAAAAAAGTTAGCGCCATACTTGGCACCGTAGTTTGGATGCGAGCTATGATTTAATAAGGGTATAGAATTACCAATGCCGTTACCTACAAACCACACCTTGGATGCAGGAAAATCAACAGGACCTCCGTGCCTACGTATGTACTCAAAAATGGTAGGGTTAATTGGTCGTTGTTTTAAACCTTGCGATGACAACGTATTGCCTTGCAACATCACATTCAATCCACCATAATGCCCCGGCGAACTACTTTTCATTTCGGTAAATAAAGTACCTTGTGTTTGTAAGGTTTGACTTAATATTTGCGTGATGGGTGTTTGTCCACCCGAGCCTTTTCCGTACAAAACTTTACTTGCTGGTGCGGCACCGCTAAGCATGTTGTACATAATGTTACCTGGTACGTTTAAGGTGGGCTGTGCCCCTGGTACAGCATATTGCATTTGACTATCGCGCAAATAGCCTTGTCCAATTGTTTCTTGATTACGCACGCCTCCGGCAAACATTAGCAACACCACATGGTCCGCTTTTGGTGTGCCTGTTTGTGCAAACAACCTACCCGATGGCAAAATGTATGGCGCAACAATTGTACCTGCCACGGTTAAGCCTGTTTTCTTAATAAAGTCTCTTCTTTTCATTTTAGCTAAATGATTTAATAAAACATGTATTCATCCGACAAGGCAAATGCAAAATACACCAACTCGGGCGACAACGTATCAGCAGGAGTTGTATGCGCCGTAATAAAATTTCTGTAATACGTTTTTTCTGCTTCGGTAGGTTCTCTTACCAAAAATCGTTTGTAGGTATTCACAATAAAAGCATCCAAATCCGTCATCATTTCTAACTTACTTGGTATAATGGTGCCTGGCTTATTTAAAAAATTACTAATAACCACTTCCCTTGCCAATTGCTTATCACCAATTGATTCCATACACTGACTTATGTCAAATATTTGATTAGCCGATAAAGCTTTTTGAAACAAGTTAGCATGCAAAATGGCTACGTACTGTTCGTTCGTTTTCATTTTACTTTTACCCGCACTGGCTGGTAACAGTTGTACTTCGTTAACAGTGTAGTTGTATTCCTTATCATCTTTTCTACAGGCATAGAATGTTAGTATCGCAAATGCAATTAAACCCAACGTGTATGTATTTAATGCCTTCATATTATTTTAAAAGTTGGCGTACTCATCTAACTTCATAATATCTAGTTGCAGTTTTTGCACATCATGGTCCGTATAAAAAGTTTGCATGGCGGTATAAATTTCAGCTGTAGTTGGTTCGCGTGCCAACAGGTTTAAATACATCCAACGTATTACACCTTCGTAAAATTCTTTTGAATTTACCAGCACTTGAATACAGTCGCCTTTACTTTGCCCAGCCGCTCCTAACAAAATGGCAGTTCTATCGTACTCTACCATTTCATACGCGGCATTAAATTCGTTGGAAGTAGGAAAGCGAAAAAACAAATCGTTAAAAGCGGCATTGATAAAATTAAAAGAGTTCATGTTTATTTTATCGTAAATGGCATTGTCTAACATTTGGGCAAACACATCTTTTACTTCCATAGAATCCATTCTATAATCCTCTTCACAATCTATTACTTCATACAGCTTATTTATTTTGTTCTTGGCTAATTCAAAATTGAGGCTATCGCCTGCAATAGAATCTTGTTTAGCACCATTTTTAAAGATGCCTGCTTCACTGCTAATTACACTATTAGAGGCTGCTTCTAAAGTGCGGGCTTTACACAATTCATAAAAGCGGTTATAGTACGCATGCTTATAAGAACTATCGCCAACGATATAGGTAGTATCTGTTTGTAGTTTTGTAATTAAGGTTTCACGGCTGGCAATGCTAATATCGCTGGCACGGAGGTTGGCTGTTTCTGCTTGCATCTCCGCATCCAAAGGCTCCCTACCAATGAGGTCAATAAAAATTCTGTTGATGTAGTTTTCTAATTTAACCGTAGGTACTTCTCCATAATAAGGGGCCGAATTATCGGTTACCACTACCAACTCCGGATCCTTTTTACAGGCTGTAAAAAGAAGTATGCTTGAAACAACAAAAAGTATAAATGACTTCATTTGGATTAAGTGGCAAATCGTGTAAAGTAAATTTACAAATTAATAGCAAATAAGCACTGTAAATTACCTCTGCATTTTTGCAGGAATTCCGCTAATAACGGCAATCTTGTAACATATGTTACAATGCGTTTGTGTCAACTTCCTTTTTGCAACATCCGTGCTTATACAAAAGCCATAGACTAAGGAAAAACAGCGCTAGGTTTTTTTTAAAAAAGCAAGGCTGAATTATTTTAATATTCCCCTATCTTTAGGATGAAATTATACAGCCAAGCAATGAAAAAACTCTTTTCCATTATTGCAATTCTGCTCATTTATGCGGGAAGCGTAAACGCACAAAGTAAAAACCCTGCATCTTATGAAAACAAATTTGGCAAGTTCTATTTTCATCGTTTTGATGATGCCAGTTCAAAAGCATTAGACAGCCTCAAAGAAGTATATACGCATGTAATTATATTTTCCACACAATGCACACAAGCCGATTTTGACAAGTTATGCAAACAAGCCACTTGGATAAAGAAGCTAGAAGTGCAAACAGGAAATCCACACATCAATAACATTGAGGCCCTTACAAATATCAAATCCTTACGGCAGCTCTCCATTCAAAACTTAATATCCTCCAAAACTAAACCATTGGATTTAGGGCCACTTAAAAAGCATTCTAAAATTAATAAACTCATTTTAGCACATACAAAAGTTACCAATACCGAAGCGCTTAACAAATTAAGCAATCTTGGTTATTTGGTTTTAAGGGATAGCGATGTTAGCTCCATTGAATTTTTAACACACACGCGTCATTTAGGGCTGTTAGATCTAATGGGCGGAGGACATACCTTCTTAAATTATGACCCATTGACCAACTTAACCGAGCTACGAAGTTTAAATATTTATTATAACACGCAGGCTACCGATGAAAACCTAACTGTACTTGAAAATTTAACAAAACTTGATTACATCGCTCTTGGCGCCACAAAAAATGTTACCCATTTAAATTTTCTAAAAAACAGTTTAACCATTAAAAAAATATATGCAGAAACATGCGAAAATTTAAGTGATATTTCGGTTGTAAAAAACTTTAAAAAGTTAGAACAACTAGGAATTAAGGGGGCGCCCATTAGCAGCATATATGACTTGTCTGAAATTACATCACTTGTAATACTTAACATTTCGGGCTCAAAGGTAGCTGAGATATCTGCGCTTAAAAACGCAAGCAACTTAAAACGCTTAAACGTTTCACAAACGCCCGTTATTGATATTACTCCATTGTACAACTGCAGCAAATTGATTGTTTTACGAATAACGGATAACGTAAGTGAAGAACAAATAAAGGAAATAAAATCAATGCATCCTCACCTTCGGGTTGATATAAAAGAGCTTCCTAACAACCGTGCTAAAGTTAATGATACGTTGAAAGGAAAAGCAAACACAGCCAAGACGGGAATAGAACCTATACCAACAGAAGCAACAGAAACCGCCAAGGAAGGACTTGGCGAATTATTAAGCTTATTTACGCGTAAAGGTTTTACTGAAATTGTCCGCGAACGTTACACAAAAATGCCTGTTGACACCACCGAAGAATTTACTAGAAATATGATTGAAGTGATAAGGAATCGTTATTCTGATGACAAGAAAAACAAGCAGATAACAACGTTATTATCGAAAGCCCTAAAATCAGAACCCGTGATAAAAACTGCCGATTCTCGTAGAGGAAAAGAGTCGGGCACCTGTGCTGAATTTAGCATGGGCGAAGGAAAAAAGCCATTAAGGATTTACTTAACTATTGAAGGTGTTTGGGGCTTGCGTAGCTTGTAAGCCTTGACTTTTTGCCTGCCTACCGTGAGGTAAGTTGCTCAACAACGGGATGGCTTAATTATGTCTTACATAATTTCCCTAGTGATGTAAAATGAAAGCGAACAAGCTTTTTATCCAGTACCGCAATTCGAGGATATGTAGTGAAATTACATTTTATATCTTTTGCCTTGTTGCAAAAGAAACAAAAAAACAAGACTGGAACCTTATTGTATAAAAATGAAACATCGCTTCATCCGACCTGATAAACTCGGTTCTTGAGCTCACCCAAAATAATACCACGTTTACCTCAAACACTATCAGCTCTTCGCACCTTTCAACACGTTGAAGCAATGTCATTTTTTAATCCAATAAGCTTCAAGGTCGTACTACAAATTTTCTTGATTGGTAACAATGGCATTCAAGAAATCATGAAGAACTCACAGTGTTTATCATAGTAAGACCGAGTAGCTTCAAGCTTGTCTTGGAGATCACTCGGCCGCACTGAGAAACACAAAGAGGAATGAAATGATTTCTTGTAAGCCTTGACCTTTTGGGTTCGTTTTGTGTTAAGACAAAAGGAACAAAAGATAAATTTATGCTAGTAAGCTTTTACTTACACTAATTTCGCATCCAATTCAATCGTTGCTGTACTACCAGCATACAACCTTGAAATAGGGCATTTCTCTTTCGCTGCTGCTGAAAGCTCTGCAAACTTTTCTTGACTTAAACCTTCGCAAACAACCGTGCAGGTTAATTTAATATTGGCAATACAAGGACCCGTATCGTCTCTTTCTAAGGTAACAGCTGCTGTAGTTTCTACACTGGTAGGTGTTAATTCTTCACCGCTAATTAAAGCAGATAAAAACATAGAGTAACAACCGGCGTGTGCCGCTCCTACCAATTCTTCTGGGTTAGTACCTGCACCTTCTTCAAAACGAGAAGCAAAAGTAAAAGGTCCATTATAATCTTGAAATTTCATTTGGCCTTTACCTTCTTTTAAAGTGCCATTCCAAATTGCATTAGCTGTTCTTATTGACATAGTAGTATTATTTATTAAGTGGTTGATGAATAATTATGTGCTAAAAGTAGTTAAAAATGAGCATTATCGGCAATCAAGAAGTGAGTATGATATGATTACTAGGTTATACCACACCCAACGATTTAACTATTTTTAGCGTGTTGTTCATATGAAAAGAGTTATTGTCTTCATATTAATTTTCGGATCAGCTATTTATACGTATGGTCAAACATACAATTCCTCTTGTGCCATTGACGAGGAAATAATTAAGCTATATAATTTCAATGCGCATGAACTTGCTATAGCAAATTCTACCACACACACAGATAGCGTAGCAATTGATACTGCATTAGCAAATAAGTATTTGAAAACGTTTGGGGCTGTTCACAACCTGCAAGGTATACCTGAGCGTGATACAGTAATTAAATATTATAATCGAATATTAAGGGATTGGTATACCAACATGTGGGAAGTATCAGCCTATATACTTCCGGGCACAAAATGGATGCAAAACTTAGTAAATGGAGATACCTTATCAGGAAACGACACGATCGATTACTTAATTCAACAACACAAATTTAAGATTGTATATGCTAACGACACTGGCATGTATGCTTCATACATGCGTTTAGCTTTACGCAGCGAAAACTATACTAACATACAAGCAACAATTAAACTGCTCGAATCCATGTCTACGGTCAAGGAAGTCATTCAACCTCCAGTTCCAGCGGGAGGGATTGCCTGTCTGGATAGAACATGCTACCTTAATTATGAAATCGAAATTTATAATAACTATAATCAAATTACTTACACCTTTTGGGATCAATTGGATAGACACATGCGTTATACATTTAAGGTGTTTCCTGATTGTCGAGTTGAGCTAACTAATAAAGAAGTACTTGAAGGGCTCGAAGAAAATGAAGTAGTAATTTATAGATTAAAAAAGTACAATAACCGAGAAGTTAATCAATGGGTAATACAAAGCCCAGAAGAAGCTGTTGTTACAATAATTAATTTATTCGGAAATAAAATTTATGAATCGAGAATCATCGGATTAAACAATGTTTATTTTAACGACTTACCAAAGGGTATGTACATATTATCTGTTACCACACAAGGCAATACGGTAATTAGAAAGTTTTATAAATATTAATGTTGGTGTTCAAGACAAATAAGTCTTGAAGCGAATAAGCTTCAAGGTCGACTACAAATATTCTTGATTGGTAACATTGGCATTCAAGACGTAGCGATAAGTTCAAAACGAATCATTAGTAAAACCGTTTAGCTCCGTAGGAGATCAAACGGCTGCACTTATGATTTGCACAGAACGCAGAAGCTGCGGCTTGTAAGCCTTGACTTTTTGTTTCTCATCACACGGGCTGGCTAAATTGTGTCCCACACAATTTCCCTAGTCAAGTAAAAAGAAAGGGCGTCCCAACACCCCACCAACAAAGCATTTTAGACCTCGGACTTTTCTTAGACCCTTTTTGAAACCTTATTTTTTTTATTGCGTTAATGGGTAATGAAAGTGTATAATTAAACATTGTGTTAATATTAAATTTTAGCCAAATATCATTTTTAACCTAAATACTTAAACTATGGAATTAACAGCGAACAATTGGAAAAATAAAGGAGGCACAGGTGATAGAGACTGTGCCTGTGGATCTTGGAAGCAGCATTGGATTAATACTGTCTC
>CAXHCC010000005.1:0-34101 GCA_964014945.1 uncultured bacterium
CAGCTATATTTTTTAGTGGTTGGCCTTCGTGTTTTTTTATAAAATCGGTAGGCCAATTAATTTTAAAGGCACAATTTTCTGCCTGAAAAGGAAGGGTTTTCACTTTTTTAGCCGTAAACAAATCCAACCACAATCCGTCAGAACCGGTTACTTTCCAACTACTTCCTCCCAAAGCAAAAACCGTAATGTCTGCCTTTACTGTTTCTTTATTATTAAACTGTAAGTTGTTGTTGCTGTCCCAGCCCGTAAACTTTTTAGTGCATTTAATGTTTACTTTTTTCTTTTCTAACACAGCTTCTATGGCTTGTAAAACTTCCACGGGCTTAATGCCTTTTTGGGGGTATATGCGTTTGCTGCTGCCCACAAAAGTGGGTATGCCAATTGCCTTTAACCAGGCAACTAAATCATCATTGGTAAAACTAAGTAGTGCCTCTTTTAAAAAACTATCGGGCGTATATGCTTTAACAAGTGCATCCATTTGTTCCGAATAGCTGAGGTTAAAACCACCATCCCCGGCTACTAAAAACTTACGTGCCAAGGATTTCTTTTTTTCATAAATGCTTACCTCAAAAATAGCAGGATCTAAAAAGGCTGCTAAAAACAAACCCGCTGTTCCTCCACCTACAATAGCAACTGTTTTTTTCATTTAAGCAATGTATTAATTGGTAAGCACTAAAGCTATATACCCAACAAAAGTACAGAAAAAGAAATGGCCATGTTGCACCCACAACAGGCCCTATTTAAGGTAATAACACACTATTATAAAATTTTATGCGTTATTCTTTCATCAAAACGTGTAACGAAAAGTAAGTCTATCGTTATAGCTCCAGAAAAAACAAAAAATAAATTCGTTTGACCATAGAAGAAGAATACATATTAATTAAAGCGGCACAAGAAAACCCTGAAAAGTTTGAACCGATTTATGATCGTTATTACTTGCCTATTTTCTATTACATAGCCAAACGAACCGAAAACCAAGAATTGGCTGGCGAGGTAACATCTGTTGTGTTTTTAAAAGCGCTGGAAAAATTAAAGCAATACGAATTTAAAGGGGCTCCTTTTTCGGCATGGTTATACCGCATTGCGTATAATGCTTTAATGGATCAGTACAGGGCTAATAAGCTAAGGCGAGTGGTAGATTTTACTTCTAAACAAATAGAAGACGTAGCCGAAGAGTTGGATGGAACAATTGATAAGGCACTAATTAATAAAGTGGTTAAGGTAATTCCGCAGTTAAAGCAAGAAGAAATTACCCTGTTGGAGTTGCGTTATTTTGAAGGAAGACGCTACAAAGAAATAGCGGATATATTAGAGATAAGCGAAAAAAATGCACGTGTAAAAATGCACCGCATTATTGCCAAATTAAAAAAGTTATTGTGCCCATAATGCAAGCAATATGGAAAAAGTAATACTAAGACAAGACGGGGAGCAAGTAGGTGAGCAAGAAGCCTTGCAACACAAAAATTTTACCGCGCTCATGAGCGCGAATAAGAATAACAAACCAGGCAGTGAGGGTAGCAGCAGTTGGGTGAAGTGGAGCCTTAGAGGTATGGGCATAATTGCTGCAGCTGGTTTGTTATTTTTTACAACAAACAAAAAAACTACGCCCCCGGTAACGGATAAAGACAGTACCCTTAAAACTTTGAACCGGCCCTTACCCAACATACCTGTTGTGTATGAAACATTTACCTATTTACCTACAAAGGATACAGCAATTACAAGTGCAAATGGATCAGCAATTGTTATTGCAAAAAACACCTTGGTAAACAAAAACGGGCAACTGTTAAGCGATACCGTTACCCTCAAATACCGAGAGTTTAGAGACATGGTAGATGTGTTTGTTTCAGGCATACCTATGGTGTATGATTCAGCCGGTACCGCCTATCATTTTGAATCGGCGGGCATGTTTGAATTGTTGGCTTTTGATGGTGAGCAAGAAGCATTTATTGCACCCGATAAACAAGTAGAAATACGTTTTGCTTCTGACTACGCAGGTGATAAATACAACATATATTCCTATGATATACAAGCCGAAAAATGGAGCTATTTATACAAAGACACCTGTGGTTATGCCACTGCTGCTACCGCTGTAGAACAGCGTGTAGCGCCTGCTCCTTCTAGCGCTACAAACAATTTGCCTGCACCTGTATTGGCAACACCTAACAAACAACTCATACAATTGGATGTATTAGAAGAAGAGTTTCCGGAAATTGCTGCTTATAAAAATGTACGATTTGAAATTGTGGAGGAAAAGGGTTTTGATGCCTCCTTAAACAGCATTGAATGGGACATGGTAAGCTTGGATAAAAACGAGGCGGGCAATTATAGCATGCGTTTAATTGTTGGCAAACGTGTAGAAGAATTTGAAGTGCAACCCGTATTTGCGCAAGCAGATTATGAAGCAGCCTTACAGGTATTTGAAGCCAATTACCTTGCAGCACAAAAAATAAAAGACGCGCAAAAAGCCAAGGGCCAAAAAGCATTAGATACCTTGTACCAACAATTAAACGAGCAACAAGAATCCTTAACCTATTCGCGATTTGTAAATAGTTCTAGAAACACGGCACAAGCATCCTCAAGGGCGGTAATAAGGGTGTTTTCCTTGGCTAACTTTGGTATCTTTAATTCTGACTGCCCTAGCATGTTACCCCAAGGGCGCATTGTTGATTTAGCCTTAACGGATAAAGACAATGCCGAAGAAAATAAGGATAGTTTAATACAGCACAACAAGGTGTTTTTAGTAGAAAAAAACAAAAATGCTATTTACACGTACACCGATTATAATTTGAACAAATTCAGTTATAACCCGGCATCAACCAATATGATTTGGACCGTAACCAAAGACAATAAATTGGCCGTGTTAAAATTTGATGAATTTAACAGCGCTAAATCAAGAACTATTGAAGGAAAAACAGCCTTGGAAGTATCCGTTGTTAACGTAAAGTTTTCTTCCACGGCATCACTAAGGCATTATCTTGGCATTTAACAATTACCTGCTTTTAGTATGTTTTGCCCTGCTCATAGGTGGGGCAACAACCTGTGTTGCCCAAGAAGCAGATACAGGTAAGTATTTGTACAACTTTAAGGTGCGCAACCCTAAAATGATAATCACCATTTTAGAAAAAGACACAGTGCTTTATACCGACCATAAAAACAAACTTAAAATTACCATTACCGGTAAAAACAAAATTAGTCATGTAGAGTTACGAGGCGGTAGCATTAAAAAATCGGGCGATTGTTACATTGTTACTGTAAGCGAAGGTAGCGAAGCTGTGTTGGCTGTTTTTATAATTAAGCCCAATGGCAAGCGCGAGTTGGGTGCCAGCAAAACCTACCCTATAATTCATTTAAAAGACCCTGAGAGCTTTTTTGGCGATGTTAGGGGTGATTCTATCATTTTAAGAGAAGACTTGCTTAAACGCGATAAAATGTACGCCTTGTTAAACCGTTTTGGTCGTACCTACCCTTTAAGAATTGTATCGTATGAAATGGTTGTTTTTAGAGATGCCCTGATGGTACCTTATCCTTCTTATGGCAACCAGCTTTCCCCTGAAATGCGCAGGTATATACAAGTATTACAACCCGGGCAACCCTTGTACTTCGAAAATATTTACTGCCAAATGCCCAACGGACAAGTAAGAAAGCTGAAGGATATGTTGTTGTATGTAGACTGTAGAAAACCCTATGAATTTGCTAAATAATTTAACGGTTAGCGTAGATTAAACGTATAATTATACGTTTACAAACGCTTACAAACGGCTCGGGAAGTTGCAAAACACTGTGTCTCTTGCGATTTCCAATAAACATGTGTACATTTTGCAGCTATAAGGATATAAAAGGGCTATGAGTACCGGTACTCATAGCCATATGTTAGCAAAAACTATAAAAATGCCAAGATATACTTTACTTTGGACAGTAATCATTCTTGCTGCGTGTAATAACAGTGCAAGGCAAAAGAATCATTTAGAAGCAAATACAAATTTGAGCACTGCTGAATCTGAGGACACAACTACCATCCTGACCAACAATTATCCGCAAATAGATTATCAGCAAAAAGATTCATTGGTTTATGAATGGGTAGAGTACTTTGAAAATTACTCCATTGATAGGTCAAAAAACAAACAGACTTATGAACCTACCGAAAACAAATACAATCCTCAACAAATAGACACAATCATAAAAACTGAATCTGAATCAAGCTTGATCAAAGTTTATAAGGTTAAACAAAAAATGATTTTAGACAATTCATACGTGTATGACAACTCAATAATTCTACCTGAAAACCTATTAATTGGTCAAAGTAGAAAAGATGTTATCAATATATTGGATTTGGAATTTTCTAATGACACATTAGAACTAGGCGATTTAGAAGGTAATAGCCGTTTCAAACTGATTTTTGAAGAAGATAAGTTGAGAGCTTTTATTTATTGTGGATATTTAGAATAAAAAGCTTTTGCTAACAAAACCTATATGTAATGCGGGGCAAAGGTTGTAGTTGAAAGGTTAGTAGTTTCTAACCGCCAAAACTTCGTTTTGACGTTTTTGTCGTAACTTAACATCAAAAGCAAAGTCTTGGCTCATGGAGTGCAACTGATCGCTTAAAGCATTTTAGATCCGCACTACACATAGCTGGACGTTAGCTGCAATAAGAAAAAATGACAGAAAAGAATCAGTATCAACAAGACTTTATCCAGTTTAGACCACAGCTAAAGTCCTATTTATTCAGGCTTTCTGCTAGCAAACAAGATTCTGAAGACTTATTGCAAGACACTTATATCAAAACATTCGAAAAAATTGAATTATTTAGTGGCAAATCGAGCTTCAAAACATGGGTATTTAGCATTGCAACTAATCTAGCTAAGGATAATTTTAGAGTTAAAGAAAGATGGGGAGAAAATTGGATGGATTTGGTTAGAGATGCTCATGTTGCTGACCCAAAACTATTTGCTAAGAAAAAAGAAAAATTAGAAAGTTCTCCGGAAGGAAAATTTGTGCTTAGCGAGCACTTGAATTACTGTTTTAATTGCACCACAAAGACGCTTTTATTATATGAGCAAATATGCTTGTGGCTAAAAGATGCTTACGACTTCAAAATTTCAGAAATAATGCTAATCACCAATCTTACAGAAGGGAAAGTGAAACACGCAATTGCCGATGCCAGAAAAAATCTGACACGAATTTTCAAGTCTAAATGTGCGCTTATAAATAAAAATGGAACTTGTAGCCAATGTACAGGACTTAACAAAATGTACAATCCAGAACAAGACGAACATATAGAAGCGAATAAAATTAAGATGGTGAAAGAGCAAAAAGGTAAAAACTATGAAAAGATCCTTGAAATACGATTAGAACTAGTTAAAAATATTGATCCTTTATCTGGAAGCACAACAAACCTTCATAATTATTTGATCCAAAACTCTCCTGGTTGGGCAAAAGAACAAAAACTAAAACAACCTGATTAACTGATAGTTAAATATTTTCGTCCGTTTTCGGCTTCTTGTTCGTCTAAACAGAATAACTAATAAAAATTATTATATGGCAGTAAATAAAGAGTATGCTCAATTTGTAAAAGATCAACTTTCAGAATTTGGTGAAGTTGAATTTAAAAACATGTTTGGGGGAATTGGCATTTTCAAAGACGGATTAATGTTTGCGAAGATAGGCGGAGATGTGTTTAGGCTAAAAGTTGACGATTCCAACAAACAGCAATTTGAAGATAAAGGAATGAAACCCTACTTCTCTAAAAAGAAAAAGAAAGGAATGCCTTATTGGGAAGTTCCTCAAGAAGTATTAGAAGATAGGTCAGAACTTTCCAAATGGGCGGAGCAATCATTCAACATTGCTCTGAAATCAAAGAATTAATTAAAACTAAATAAATATGAACAATCCAGTAAATTGGTTTGAGATCGCCACAAAAGATCTTGAAAGAGCAAAAGAATTTTATTCAATAGTTTTTAAAAAAGAATTTCAATTAATAGATATGCCTGATGCAAAAATGTACATGTTCGCTGGCGGACCAGATTTAAAAGGGGCAGCTGGCGCATTAGTACAATCAGAACAAAACATACCAAACCCTAATGGGACAACTGTATATTTTGAATGTGATGATGTAGCGAATGAAGCTTCAAGGGTTGAAAAATCGGGTGGTAAATTATTATTTCCTAAAACTTCCATCGGTGAATTCGGGTTTATTTCTCAATTTATAGATACTGAAGGCAACAGAATAGGATTACATTCTCATAAATAAAAAATACAGTAGCTAACAAAAACGATAAGCAGTAGCGCCCTTCGGGACGCTACTGTTCATATTTAGACAGTTATACTTGACTTTGTAGCTAACTTGCTAAAAGTGATTAGCTTAATTACGGTGCCATTAGTGACATGGACGACCCAAAAACTTTATTGGTTATTAAGCCATTACACTTCCAAATGGTGGATAATTTTCAGCTAAAAAGAGTATATTTGAGTTACAGAGAAAGCACCTGTTAATACAACAGTAGCAATACATTAATTAATAAACTAAATAAGAAAAAATGAATGTGATTAAAAAAGTATTAATAGGATTAGGAGTACTAATTGCGCTTCCATTGTTAGTGGCATCTTTTGTAAAAAAGGACTATGATGTTGAAAGAGAAATTACAGTTAATGTACCCAAGCAAGAGGTTTTTAACTATATAAAACTGTTGAAAAACCAGGACAACTACAGCAAGTGGGCAAACATGGATCCAAATATTAAAAAAACATTTCGTGGTACAGACGGTACAGTAGGCTTTGTTTCAGCCTGGGAAAGTGAAAATAAAGATGTTGGCGCCGGAGAACAAGAAATCAAAAAAATTACCGAAGGAGAACGTATTGATTTTGAGCTGCGTTTTTTAAAGCCATTTGAGGCAATTAGCCCGGCGTTTATGTCAACCGAAACGGTGAGTGAAAACCAAACCAAAGTAACATGGGGTTTCAGCGGACATATGGATTACCCAATGAATATTATGTTGTTATTTATGGATTTTGAGCAAATGATTGGCGACGATTTAAACACTGGCTTAGTTAACTTGAAACAAATTTTGGAATCGAAGTAATAGAGGTTTCTTAATTGTTAACAAGCTTCACCAAAAAGAATGTGTTTGAGTTGATTCGATAGCGCCAATCTTCAAGGGTATTTATTGCTTAAGCGGTCGTATAAAAAACAAGGTATTCGCGTCAAAATTATTGGTGAAATATATTTAGCCGTATTAATTTTATTGTGCACAAGAAATAATTATAATCAACAGGTCTTTTAAACGATAAATGAATAATCGCTTTAAAATAGTTGGACTGATCATAATTGGTGTTGGACTGATTTTATCATTTTATGCAGGGCCAAAAATTTATAACTACTACATAAACTATCAAGCCTATAAAGCGTGGCGCGTTAATTTTCCACAAACCACAAAACGTGTTGACAAATTGCCCAACCGAGATAGTTTGTATGTTTTTATTATGGCAGGGCAGTCTAACATGGCAGGCTGTGGATTTGTTGAACCACAAGACACACTACCTAATAAAAAAATACTGACCATTGATAAATGGATGAACTGGGTTTATGCAAAAGAACCTCTTCATTTTTATGAGCCTTCATTAACAGGGCTCGACTGCGGCATGTCGTTTGCCAATACAGTATTGGACGCTATTCCTGAAGGATATGCTGTTGCAGTGATTCCTTGTGCTGTTGGGGGGAGTTCTGTTGAACAATGGTTAAATAATGAAAACCATCGAGGCGTTACTTTGCTTGATAATTTTAAAGAAAAAGTGAGTTTTGCTGCAGACTATGGCATAATTAAAGGCATAATTTGGCATCAAGGAGAAAACAATGCACACCCAAAATTGATTCCACATTATGCGCAAAGGCTGGATTCGTTACTTAAGACATTCAGGCTTATTACAAACAACGATACGCTGCCAATAGTTTTAGGCGAATTAGGTACTTATGCTCAACCAAATGAAAAACAAATGCAATGGGATGCTATTAATACAGTACTTAATAATATTGCCATAAAAGACGAAGGTATTGCTTTAGTAAAAACGGGAGACCTGAAACACAAAGGAGATTATTTGCATTTTAACGCGGAATCTTTGAGAAAACTTGGCGAAAGATATGCGGTGAAATACCTTGAACTTATAAAGCCCACGTACCACAATGCCGCTATAAAATAGTGCTATAGCAATTGTCTTTTTGTTTACTTTAAGGGTGGCAAATTAACAATGTATAGCATAACCTTTAAATGAATTTGTTTTAATCATGTCGATAATTAAAATAGGAATAGTAACGGTTAGCGACCGAGCAAGCGCTGGCATATACGAAGACGTAAGTGGGCTAGCCATACGCGATACACTGAACGAATATTTAGTTTCGGAGTGGGAAGAAATTTATACGATTGTGCCCGATGAGCAAGCGCAAATTGAACAAACGCTCATTGACATGGTGGACAAGCAAAATTGCAGCTTGGTAATTACCACTGGCGGAACCGGACCCGCTAAACGCGATGTTACACCAGAAGCAACGGAAGCTGTATGCGATAGAATGATGCCAGGGTTTGGGGAACTCATGCGGGTAGAGTCGCTAAAATTTGTGCCTACTGCTATACTTTCTAGGCAAACGGCTGGACTTAGAGGACAGAGTTTAATTATTAACCTGCCGGGTAAACCAAAGTCGATAAGAGAATGTTTAGATGTTGTTTTTCCGGCAGTACCTTATTGTATTGATTTAATGGATGGGCCATTTTTGGTATGCAATGAAGCGGTTATTAAACCCTTTAGACCAAAGAAAAACAAAGACTAATATAGCTACGCTTCACCAGTACAATTAGCTTACTTACAAACATACAACTACGGTGATGGCTAAACATGTAACAACAGCTTCATTACTGGCTTTTATTTCGGTAATAGCGCTTAGTTATTTTCCCATAATTCACGGTCTATCAGACTACCCTATTCACATGTGGGACGAAGCCACATATGCAAATAATGCTATTGATATGGCATATGTGAACAACAACTATGTTGTTGTTCAACATCAAGGTGCACCTGACTTATACAACACCAAGCCTCCGTTTGTTATTTGGATGCAAGCCATTTCTATAAAAGCATTTGGTGTTAACGAATTTGCCGTACGACTTCCTTCAGCCATATTTGCATTGCTAACGGTAGTGCTGGTTTACCTTTTTTGTGTTAGAAATTTAAACAGTAAACTCATTGGCTTCATGGCATCTGCCATATTGGTTTCCTCTCAAGGTTATGTTTCTATACATATTGTTAGGTCAGGCGACCTTGACGCAACCTTAATTTTTTGGTTAACATTGGGTGTAGTAACATTCATTGATTTACTATTAAGAAAACCTACGAATACATGGCGGCACTTTGCATTGCTTGCCCTTAGTGTTAGTTTGGGGTTTTTAACCAAAGGCGCTATGGCCTTTGCCTTTGTTCCGTTTATGTTTATCATTTCTTTGTTTAAAAATAACCGCTTCATATACCGCGATTACAAGCTATACCTCGCCATAATCTTCGTTTTATTTACAACAACAATGTACCTTATCCTTCGCGTAAACGCAGGGCCAAATTATTGGGATGCGCTGTTAAACGAAACCTTTAGGCTTAAAGGTAACGCTACTACATTCTATCAACCTTTTAACTATTATTACAAGATATTAGCCGCCAACCATTTTTATATATTCTTTTATTTTCTACCGCTCCTGCTTATAACGCCAATTGTAAACGAGGACAAGAAACGCCGTATATCCATATACCTACTCATTGTGGCGCTGGGGTACTTTTTACTTATATCCTATATGGATGTTAAATTTGATTGGTATACCGCACCACTATTTCCCTTACTAGCCATTTTGTTGGGCTTAGCTACTGTTGAATTTGCCACATGGATTCATAATAAGTTATCTACAACATGCAAGCGCATTTATGTTAATGCGGCGTTGATAGTAGGCTTGGCTGTATTTTTATTTATTCCATATCGAGCAACGCTAATTAACATTACTTATAATGAGCATGCTATTCACCCAATGGTGTTTGATGGAGCATATTTGCGACACCTGAAAACAAGCGGTATTAACCTTAACAATTTAAAGGTGCTTAAAGCAGTGGAAACCCAAGAACATTATGATCAAATATTGTTTTACATAAGGGGTTATAACTTGCAAAACGGTTGGCAAATTACAATGAGCGATCAAATTAATTTTGATGCAGGGGATTTGGTTATGTGCTCTCAAAAAAACCTGAAAGAAAATTTGCTTAATGCATATGATATTGAAATAGTAAATACCTGGAAAAATGGAAGCTTGTACAGCATAAAACAAGCTAAACCTACAGGTCAACTTTAACGGTTGTAAAGAATAAACTGCAATACCCACTGCTAATAACTTGGCCTTAACTATATTTGCTGCGCAAACTATTTAGCACACCATTATGAATTCATTTAGCTTTAATACCACCTCATCTGTTATTTGTGAAACAGGTGCCGTTAAAAATTTAGCGGCCTATGCAAGCAATTTATCTATAAGCCGCGTTATGTTAGTTACCGACGCTGGCTTGGTAGCTGCAGGTATATGCGATCCGGTTTTAGATTCATTAAAACAAGGAGGCATTAGCGTAGAATTGTTTACTGATGTTGTGGCAGATCCGCCAGAAGAATTAGTATTAAAAGCAGCAGAAATTGCAAAAGCCAATAACATAGATGGCGTTATTGGATTGGGTGGTGGTAGTTCTATGGACGTAGCTAAACTGATTGCTATTTTAACAGTAAGTGATCAGCCATTATCAGAAATGTATGGTATTGATAATGTTAAACCCAACAAAGTAAAAGGGGGCCGTTTGCCCTTGATTCAAATACCCACTACGGCAGGAACAGGTTCTGAAGTAACAGCGATATCCATCATAACAACAGGAGGCACCACCAAAGCTGGTGTAGTAAGCAAACCTTTATTGCCTGATTTGGCAGTGTTGGATGCAGAGCTAACGGCGGGCTTGCCTGCACATGTAACTGCAGCCACGGGAATTGATGCTATGGTACATGCCATTGAAGCCTTTACTACCAAGCATAAAAAAAATGTATATTCAGATATGTTAGCCAAGCAAGCGCTTGAATTAATGTCGGCTAATATTGTTGAAGCGGTGCACAACGGTTCCAACTTAGAAGCCCGCAGCAATATGTTGTTGGGTTCTATGCTAGCTGGGCAAGCATTTTGCAATGCGCCAGTTGCTGCTGTGCATGCATTGGCCTACCCTATTGGCGGGCATTACCACATACCACATGGACTCAGTAATGCCTTGGTGTTAACCCAAGTGTTAAAGTTTAATGCGCCAGATGCGGCTCACTTATATGCGGAGTTGTTACCACACATTGCTGACGGCAAAACAGCAACAGATGCTACAGTTGGTTGTGAAGCTTTTATTGCTACCATAGAAGATTTAATTGACAAAGTTGAACTGCCAAAACAATTAAGAGAAGTTGATGTGCCCGAAGCTGATTTGCCTATGTTGGCGAGTGATGCTATGTTGCAAACACGCTTGTTGGTAAACAACCCCCGCGAGTTAACAGAAGCAGATGTATTAGCTATTTATAAAGCCGCGTATTAAAGCATTTACCTTATTGCAAACAGTCCTCACACTGCCCCGTTAACAGCACTTGAGCAGACTTAATCTTATGGTTTTTTACAGGCGGAACTTGCAGTTCAACATCTAAACATTCCACCTTACCGCAATCATTGCATTGAAAATGAGGGTGCAAATCTATATGGTGGCCAGAGGTACAGGTGCTACATTTAGCATACCATGTAAGCCCGTCGATTCCTGTAAAAGAATGCAACTTTCCCTGCTTTTCAAAACGCTCTAGAATACGGTAAACCGTGGTTTTGTTCATGTTTTGCTTCAACTGCTTTACCAACTCTACCACCGATAAAGCTTTTGAGTTTTCCTCAAACTGTTGCCATAAGGCTTTTACAGATGCTGTTTGTCGTTGAATGGCCATAATGCAAAACTAATGCATACAAATTGCGCGACCAAGATAATTAATTATATTTGCAACTCAGTTGCAATATATATATAATTATTCGCCATGCGCAAACCAGTTACCATATTAACAGGCTTTTTAGGAGCGGGGAAAACTACCTTCTTGAATCATTTGATTCAAAAAAACCCCAATGTACGGTATGCTATAATAGAAAACGAGTATGGTGAAAAAAGTATTGATAGCGAATTAATTTTTAGGCCCGAAGATGGAATTGTAGAATTAAACAACGGCTGTTTGTGTTGTACCCTAAATGACAACCTATACGACATATTAAACGACTTGTTTGATCGCAAGGAAGACTTTGACGAAATTATAATTGAAGCTACTGGCGTGGCAGATCCGGCAGGACTGGCCGAGCCCTTTTTATCGCACCCATTAATTAAAGAACATTTTCCGTTAATGGGAACGGTTTGTATTGTTGATGTGGAGCAAGTAGAAACACAAATAGCTGAGACTGAAGAAGCCTTAAACCAAATTACCTTCAGTGAAACGCTTGTATTAAATAAAACGGATTTGGTTGAGGGTGATGTAACCCAGCGTGTTAAGGAAAAGATGAAACAAATCAATCCTTTGTCAAGGGTGTTTGTTGGTCATAAAAATGCATTTCCAGCATTTGATATAAGCGCACAAAAAGAAGCGTTTGAAAAAAAGCTTTTGCAAGAGGTTAAAGATAATATGCCTTCCGAGGGTATTCAAATAAAAGCGAATCACCATCATCACGAGCACGAGCATACACCCAATATTGTATCGTTTTGTTTTACTTACAAAACACCTTTTAACTACGAGTTATTGTACCACAATTTGTTTGTGTACCTCACCTTTCAAGCAAAAGGGTTGTACCGCATTAAAGGCTTATTGTGGTTAGATGATAACGAGCACCAGGTGGTTATGCAATCGGTTGGTAAACGCATGGCTTTTGATGAAAAAAGAAAGTGGGAAAGCCAAGAAAAGAAGGAAAGTATCATCGTGTTTATTGGAAAAGACTTACAAGAAAATGGTTTAAGGCGATTGCTTGAAAAATGTTTTTCTCCAGAAAATAAATTGGCACTAAAAGAAAGTCATTAAAGCAGCCATGGAAGTTTATCAAAAAAAAGCAGATGTTTTTGGAGCCCTTGCCAGTGGGTTATGTCTGATACACTGTGTGGCTACACCTTTTTTATTTATTGCTCAAAGCTGTTCTGCAAGTTGTATAGACAGCCCTACGTGGTGGCAATCGTTAGATTATTTGTTTTTGGCAATTTCACTTTTTGCTGTGTACCGGTCTAGCAAAACAGGCAGTAAAGTTTGGGTTAGCAGGGCATTATGGACTAGTTGGGTTGTATTGGCCTGTGTACTTCTAAATGAAAGGTTTGGTTTTTATGAATTGCCTGAATACATTATTTACATACCAGCCATATTTTTAATTGGACTACACCTTTATAGTCAAAAACATTGCCACTGCAATAACAGCGCTTGCAATCATTAAACATCTCTCCCATGTCAGAAACTTCAATAAAAACATTTAAAAATGCGGCGATTGTAAACACCTTCGCAGATTTAAAAGCAATAGAAAATTCAGATACCAACATAGCGGTTTGTGAACGTGAAACGATTGCCATGCAACATGAAATTGCTTTGTTGATGGAACGAAAAGTTCAACTAAAATTACAAGGAGCTCAATCAGAGCTATTAAAACAGTTAGCACAACAATTGAATGTGAGCGATGCCAACGAATCATTGATTTATAATGACATCAAAGCATTACTTACAACATTTGAAAAAATTAGCGCATCGCCTACATTTAGGCTAAGCTTATTAACCGTAGCGTCTGATATGTGTAGGCGGTTTCATACCGATGTGAACGACCTACGACTACTCTGCACCTATCATGGCAAAGGTACTATGTGGTTACCTGAAGAAGCGGCAGATAGAATAAAATATCAAAATGGGGGTGACAATTATGCCATCGTTAAAAATCCAGAATTGATACAACAAACACAAGCTGGCGATGTGATCATATTAAAAGGGGCGCTCTACCCAAATGCTGTTGCTGCCTTACACCGCAGTCCTAGCATTGAGGAAAGTGCAGAACAACGCTTGCTACTTAGAATTGACACTCAGCAATTTGCAAACTTCTCATAAATAAGGTCATGGCGCACACCCACAACCACTCCCATCACGATCATAAATACGGTGCACACCAGCTGGACCTAAAGAAAAGAAAAACAGCGTTGGTGTTAATAATATCCTTAGTTACCATGGTGCTAGAAATTGTGTATGGCTATTCTACCAATTCCATGGCTTTGTTAAGCGATGGTTGGCATATGTCATCGCATGTGGTGGCCATAGGAGCAAGCTGGTTAGCCTATCAATATGTTATATACAAACAAGCAAACGGCCAACCTGTTAACACGGCTAAAACGTTATCTTATGTTGGGTTGTTTAACGCTATTGCCTTAATTTTTATTGCCGTACATGTAATTATAGAATGTATAGAACGGTTCAACAACCCACTAAAAATAATATTTGATGAGGCCATTGCAGTAGCCATAATTGGCCTTGTAGTAAACTTGCTTTCTGTTAAAATTTTGCATCATCATGAAGAGCATTCCGACCAAAATTTGAGAGCGGCCTATATGCATGTGCTAGCAGATGTATTAACGAGCGCCCTAGCGTTAGTTGCATTAACCGTAGGTTATTTTACCAGCATTACAAATATTGATACGGCTGTTGGTTTATTAGGCGGCCTGGTTATTTTAAACTGGTCGAGAAGCATAATTACACAATCAATAAAAGAAATAAAACATGAAAGCGAACACGAACACGCAACAGAATAAATTACCAGTAACCGTTTTAAGCGGCTTTTTAGGAGCAGGGAAAACCACCTTACTTAATCACGTTCTACACAATAAGGAAGGGTTAAAAGTTGCGGTGATTGTAAACGATATGAGCGAGGTAAACGTAGATGCCGATTTGGTTAAAAGTGAAAACACTTTATCAAGAACAGAAGAAAAATTGGTTGAAATGAGCAACGGCTGTATTTGCTGTACCCTACGAGAAGACCTGATGGTAGAGGTTGAGCGCTTGGCTAAAGAAAACCGTTTTGATTATTTACTCATTGAAAGTACAGGGATAAGTGAGCCAATACCTGTGGCGCAAACATTCACTTTTGTTGATGAAGAAAATGGTGTTGACCTTTCTAAATTTAGCTATGTAGATACTATGGTAACCGTAGTAGATGCGTTTAATTTTTTCAATGACTTTGGGAGTCCAGAAACGTTAATGGACAGAGACCTAACGGATATGGAAGATGACCACCGTACCATTGTAAATTTGTTAACCGACCAAATAGAATTTGCCAATGTTATTATTCTAAATAAAACTGACTTAGTAAAACCTGGAGATGTTGGCATTTTAAAAGCTGCTATCAAAAAGTTAAACCCATCAGCACGCATAATTGAATCTAGTTACGGAAAAGTGGATCCTGCAGCGATCTTGAATACAGGAGTGTTTAACTTTGAAGAAGCGGAACAAAGTGCGGGATGGATTGAGGAGTTAAACAAAGATCATCATACTCCAGAAACAGAGGAGTACGGTATTTCATCGTTTGTTTATAGAAGCAATGCACCACTTGACCCTGCTCGATTTTGGAACTATATAAATGAGCGGTTTCCTAACAATGTTATTAGAAGTAAGGGGTTGTTTTGGCTTGCTTCTCGTCCAGAACAGGCATTAATTTGGGGGCAAGCTGGCGGCTCGTTAAAAGCGGATAGCGCCGGTGTATGGTGGAGCAGCATGTCGTTTGAAAAACGAAGTCAATATGCAGCTTTTGTTGATAACCAAAAAGAGATAGAAGATGAATGGGATGTTACCTATGGTGATAGAAAAAACGAAATAGTTTTTATAGGTCAGGATATGGATGAAGCACAAATTAGGGCAGACCTAGATGCTTGTCTTACTACAGAAAAAGAGTTGCAAACAAAAGCTTGGGAAGAAGGTTATGAAGATGAATGGCCTGTGCAACGCGCCTATGCATTAAACTAAACCCTTTGCTAATGAGTACAAATAAATCGAATGATGTTGTCCTAAAATCTATCTCCAATAATTTATTGGTTGAGGATGTAAACGCTACCCTAAGCTATTATGAAACATTGGGCTTTACCACAAAAATGAAATCACCAGAGTCGGGGGTTTGCCATTGGGCCTTGGTAGAAAAAGATGGTGTTAGATTAATGTTTCAAAGTGCAACATCCTTGAAAAAAGAATTTCCTGAGCTGAGCAAACAGTCGGCTGGTGGCGCCTTAACATTGTGGATACAGGTACAGCAGATAACAGATTATTATGCATCGTTGCCAGAAGGTGTAAATGTAATTAGGCCATTGGGCGTAACCGAATATAACGGCGCAACGGAATTTGTAATTCAGGATTTAAATGGCTTTATCCTGCATTTTTCTGATTTTGATTTGGGTGTTTAGGTAACAATTGGGCTACGACCCCGCATTAATAAGTCCCTAACGTACCTGTAAAGTTTATAGTTAAAGCTTTTCCTGTCGATTTCACGCCCTCAACTTCACCCTCTCCAGTACATTCCATTTTAATAACATAATCACCATTACTAGCCTTAGAAATGGTTGATGTTGTCATGGTTTTTGTATCGCCACCAATATAATCGCTTTTAGACTCAGTACCGTTATTATAAAACGCCACCGTTATAAATTGTGTTGAATTTATGGGTGCAGTTTTGGCATCGTTCGGATCTGACCAAGTTGGGTTTTTTGTAAAATCACCCTCAATAGTATTTGCGGCGGCACTTTTAATAGTAATATAAAGAACTGGTCCTGTTCCAATAATAACATTTCCGCCATTACCCATTTGCATGCCTGCCCCCAGAAGAATGATTGAATGAAATTTTCCAGATGAATCAGTTTCGTGCGTATAAGATTTATATTGTGCTGTTCCCATTTTATATTCTACTCCATTATACACAAAGCTTCCTGGTGCTGTGACAGTAACCGTTGTATCTGCAGTGGTTACAGTTACCTCTGCGTCATCAGTTTTATCACAGCCAATAAAAATTAACCCTAAAATAAACGTTGTAAAAAAAATATTTGCTTTCATCGCTTTCTGTTTTAAAATATTTGCGCAAGATACTTTTTTTGAGGACGCCGCACAAGACTCTTGAAAAATTGTCGCCCATTTGTGCAACTACACATAAGTTGTCTGCGCTTTACACAAAAATTGCGTGGAAGAAATGTTATTAATATTTTATTTTTCATCACATTTTTATGCTATATATCATACTTTGTACGCCTTTAATAGCAAGGTGTTCATAAGTATTCGCTAAAGTTAATAAGTGTGCTCCACTATCCTAATTTTTCCTATTTACTTTTGAAAACAATTCTGAATTACCACCTAATTCTATGTGCAAAAAACTAAAATGGTTTTGCATTAAATGAATTATTACGACTTACAAATTGCCTTGCAAGAAGTACCTGGAGAAGTAAGTATTTGCTTTTCTATAACTGGGTGTTCGGTAAGGTGTAAAGGCTGCCATTCGCCCTATTTATGGAAAGAAGGCAGTGGTAGGTTGTTAAGCAAGGAAACTTACGCGGAGGCTTTAAGTAAGTATAAAGGCATGGCCAGTTGCGTGTTGTTTATGGGTGGCGAATGGCATAAAAAAGAGCTCATAGATAAACTAAAATATGCGCGCCAACAAGGCTATAAAACTTGCCTTTACACGGGCGAAGAAACTTTAACAAACGACATACTTGAGCAACTTACATGGGTTAAAACGGGCGCTTGGAAAGGAGACTTAGGGGGCTTGGGTAGTCCAACAACCAATCAACAATTTAAAGAGGCAGGGACGAACAAAATATTAAATCATTTATTCTTAAAAAACTAAACACTATGATCAGATTAACTCCAGAACAGGTAGACAAAAAAATAGGCTTTATTGGTAATTACATGAACGCAAATAATGCGGCCGATGGTTCAAAGATGGATGCCAATGCCAACGTATCCAACAAAAACATTGCTACCATGGAAGCGGAGTTAAACAAGGATATTAATGTGCAGGTAAACCGCATGTTGGTGAAACGAAAAATAGGTGAATTGTTTGGCGATGAGTTGGCCAATGAATACATACGGCAAATAGAAGAGCATGAAATTTATGTACACGATGAAACATCGTTAAAACCCTATTGCACATCTATAAGCATGTATCCTTTTTTATTTGATGGCCTCACCAAGTTGGGTGGCGAAAGTAAAGCACCTCAACACCTTGAAAGTTACTGCGGTGAATTTGTAAACCTCGTTTTTGCGGTTAGTTCACAGTTTGCAGGAGCGCTTGCAACGGTAGAATTTTTGTTGTACTTCGATTATTTTGCGCGTAAAGATTTTGGGGACGACTACTTAAATACTAATGAAGCTGCGGTGGCCAACCACCTGCAACATGCAGTGTATGCCATTAATCAGCCAGCAGCAGCACGTGGGTACCAATCGGTTTTTTGGAACATAAGTTTATATGACGAACAATATTTTAATAGCATGTTTGGCGATTTTGTTTTTCCGGATATGACAAAACCGATATGGAACAGCCTTAAAAACTTGCAACAGTTTTTTATGAAATGGTTTAATAAAGAACGTGAAAAAGCGGTGCTTACTTTTCCGGTAGTTACGGCTGCTATGTTGGTAAAAGAAGGCAAACCAGTTGACGCTAGCTTTGCAGATATGTGCGCTACAGAGTTGAGTGAAGGCAATTCGTTTTTTATTTACCAATCGGAAAATGCAGATAGTTTAGCATCGTGCTGTAGGCTAAGAAATGAAATTAGTGATAACACCTTTAGTTATTCATTGGGTGCGGGTGGTGTATCAACCGGATCAATAAACGTAATTACCTTAAACATGAACCGCCTGGTACAAAAAGGCATTGATTTAAAAACAAGCATTGATAAAATTCATAAATACCAAGTAGCGTATCGCAGTTTAATAGAAGAGTATAAAAATGCAGGTATGCTACCGGTGTATGATGCTGGGTTTATTTCTTTAGACAAACAATTTTTAACTATTGGCATAAACGGAATGGTGGAGGCAGCCGAAAGCCAAGGCATAGCTGCACACAACAATGAGGAATACAAGAACTTTGTAACCGAACATTTAAAGGTAATATACGATGCCAACAAAGTAGCCAAAGAAAAGTATGGTTATATGTTTAATACTGAATTTGTGCCGGCTGAAAACTTAGGGGTGAAAAATGCCAAGTGGGATAAAGCCGATGGTTTGTTTGTGCCAAGAGATTGTTATAATTCTTATTTCTATCCAGTAGAAGATTGCAGCATAAATTCCCTAGATAAAATTATGCTACACGGTAATGAAACCATACAATACTTAGATGGTGGATCGGCATTGCATTTAAACCTGGAAGAAGCACCAAGCAAAGCGGGCTTTTTAAAATTGATAAATGCTACCGCTTTGGCGGGTTGTAATTATTTCTGTTTTAACGTAAAAATTACCATTTGTAACGATTGTGCCAACATAGATAAACGCACACTACATACTTGTCCAAGCTGCGCATCTACTAACCTCGATTATGGCACGCGGGTAATTGGTTATTTAAAACGTATTTCAAGCTTTAGCACCGCCCGTCAAATAGAACAGGGACTACGTTATTACCATGCTAACGACACCAAAGCTGCTGCCATGGCTGCAATGCAAGCATCGAGAGTAGAAACGCTTAACAAGCACGCAGCCAAAAAAGCGAGCAAAAAGGTGGCTGCCAGCCCCAATTTGTAAGCAAAAAAGTATAATTGTAAGATAATGAGCAAAGCGGCACTTATTCGCCTAGATAACAAGCACTTACACTCGCTTGGTCGTTTTTGTAATGGGCAATTTAATTGTTTGTAAACGCAAATAGTCGTATATTTGTATTTGCATCTATTTTTTTAGAAAAATGACACAAGAGCATTCATATCATATACCCATTATGGGCCTCGGTTTTACCGTTGATACTCCATTAAAAGTAGCACAATACGGTATAGACTCCGTTATGGCCATTGGTAATGACTCCTTATTAGAAAACATGCGGAAGTTTTACTGTGAAAAGTACAAACTACCTTATGAAGAGATTACCAATAAGTTTGAGGATTTTAAGGCTAAAAGGGTAACCTCTTACCTTAACCTTGTTAATAAACTTGCGCACGAAAAGTTTGAAGAATTTAAAAACTTTAATGCGGAAACGGCTGAAGAAATAAAGAAGTATTTTAATATGCTTCCGGATACTTCTGCTATTAAAAAAGAGTTTAAAGAACTATCGGCTAACTTGCCTGATTTATCATCTATAAAGGATTGGATAGCGGACAACTTATCGTTTGGTAGCATTGATGTAAACATCATGACCAAGCTTGACAAGCCTAACTTTGAAGGTGACGAACAGCTTCCGGTAGAACATAATGGTGCACACGTTATGCTACGTGGTTTTGCGAACAGCACCTTGCGTTCGTCTATCATATTTTCTGCGGGTATGAATCCAAGGTTGTATGGTTACATGGAAAATTTTGATGACTTTTTTCCGAATGAAAATGGCGATATTAATAAAAAGATTGTTTTAAAAGTTAGTGACTATAGGTCTGCTTTTATTCAAGGGCGCTTTTTGGCGAAAAAAGGTTTATGGGTTTCGGAGTTTAGAATTGAGTCGGGGTTAAATTGTGGTGGACACGCGTTTGCTACAGATGGCTTCTTGATGGGGCCAATCCTTGAAGAGTTTAAAGAAAAGCGAGAAGAGTTGTCTTCATCATTAAACGACATTTTTGTAGCAGCACTTAAAAGCAGTGAACGAACAATTCCAAATAAAGTTTTGCCAATAAAAATTACTGCTCAGGGTGGTGTTGGCACCAACGAAGAGCACCAATTTTTATTAGACCATTATGAAGTAGATTCTGTTGGTTGGGGTACGCCATTTTTATTGGTGCCTGAAGCTACCAATGTAGATGAGGAAACCATGGAAAAACTGTTGGTTGCCAAAGAAGAGGACCTTTACTTGAGTAAAATTTCTCCGATGGGTGTGCCGTTTAACTGTTTAAAAAACACTTCTAAAGAACAAGAAAGGCAACGCCTTGAAGATAAAAACAGACCGGGTAGTGCTTGTCCTAGAGAGTATTTAAAATTTAATACAGAGTTTACCAAGCAACCTATTTGTACAGCATCAAGGCAATATCAAAACCTGAAGCTAAAAGAGCTTGATGGCTTGGATTTAGACCCTGTGGAGCGTGCAGAAAGATACCATAAGATAGTAGAGAAAACTTGTTTGTGTACTGGCTTAAGTACGGCAGCATTTATTAAAAACGGCTTTACTTCTAAATCGGATGGGCCTGGAGTTGCTATATGTCCTGGACCAAACATGGCTTACTTTTCTAAAAAAATGACCTTAGAAGAAATAACGGATCACATTTATGGTCGCGTTAAAGGCTTTGTAAGAGAAGACAGGCCAAATATGTTTGTAAAAGAGCTATCGATATACATTGACTACTTAAAAGAAAAAGTAGACGAAACTCAAAGTGCTATTACCGAAAAACAAGTAAAATACTTGTTAGCTTTTGCTGATAATTTGGATAAGGGTATTGCTTATTACGATGAGTTGTTTGATGGGCTTAAAGAAACCTTTAGCGAAACCAAAACGAAAGTGTTGAGTGAGCTGAATGGTTACAAAAACAAGCTTGGTACTATCAGCGATGAAATTAAAAGCTTAATTGTTACACAATAAGCGCTTCATTTTTCAACAACAATTCTGTAAACGATAAGGGAATGCATTTAAAGTCAGGCATTGTAAAAACGCTTGCTTTATTTGTGCTTAGCGCAACACTGGTTAGTGCCACTTACAATAGCCCCCCTATTGCTTCAAAACAGTTAGCCTTACCTTGTATTGAGTTTGAAGAAAACGGCTTAGCCATGCTCAGCTGTAATGAGGTGCACCCTGATTCAACCATCGCTTTTCTTTCTTTTTTCTTACATAAAAACACCTTAGCCTATATTACCGTTACCGGTCATGCTGATTCAGTTGAAAACCAACCTGATTCTATTGCTCTGCAACGTGCTAATTTTGTGAAGCAAACGTTGGTTGATAAAGGTATAAGCGCAACCCGTATTAACACGATAAGTTTGGGTTGCCAACAGCCCATATTGCAGGAAGCGTTTATTAAAGCAAAGCTGAATACGCTTGAAGAGCGGAACGCTGCGCGCCAAAAAAACCGCCGAATAGTTGTAACCATTTACAAGCGTTAATTGGTTTAGGTATAGCTATATTTATTTGTAGCTTTAACAACTCAATTAATTAAATAATGAAAACTCCTGCCCTGCATTGGCAAATATTAATTGCCATAATCTTAGCTGTACTTTTTGGCGTTTATTTTAACCAATATATACATGCCGTTACATGGATGGGTGTATTGTTTTTGCGAGCGCTTAAAATGCTTATAGTGCCCCTTATTTTAACTTCTATTGCATCAGGCATTGCTAATATTGGCAGCGGTGACGCTTTGGGTAAAATGGGTATAAAAACATTGGCCTATTACCTTACCACCAGCATTTTTGCCATTTTAACGGGTTTATTATTGGTAAACCTTATTGGCCCTGGCAAAGGTGTAGATGCTGCCTTTATGGGCTCTGCAGAAGCAATTGTGGTTCCCAACGAGCGCCCGTCTTTAGAACGAACGCTTTACGAAATTATTCCTACCAATATTTTTTCTGCTTTAACCAATGCCAAAATGTTGTCCATTATTTTCTTTGGTTTACTAGCAGGCTACTTTATTACTACGCTTACCAAAAAACACAAAGAGTTTATGATTACGGGCCTTAATGCAGGCTTTGAATTAATGATGAAGCTAACCAACTTTGTAATAAAATTTACACCCATAGGTGTGTTTGGTTTGGTAGCAAAAACCGTAGCCGACCACGTGGATGAATTAGATGTGTTGGCTGAACGTTTAGGTATGTATTCCTTAACCGTTGCTTGTGCTTTGCTGGTTCACTTTTTAATTGTGTTGCCTATTCTGTTAAAAGTGTTGGGCAAAATAAATCCGCGCCAACATTTAAAAAGCATGACGGTGCCTTTGTTAACAGCATTTTCAACATCATCCTCTGCTGCTACTTTACCATTAACCATTAATGCCATAGAAAAAAAGGCAGGGGCATCTAACAAAGTAACCAGCTTTGTGTTGCCTTTAGGGGCCACTATAAATATGGATGGTACGGCTTTATATGAATGCGTAGCGGTGATGTTTTTAGCGCAATTGCATGGTATTGAATTAAGCATAGTAGAACAAAGTGTGGTGGTTAGTACGGCCTTGCTGGCTTCTATTGGAGCAGCCGGTATTCCTATGGCGGGCTTGGTAATGATGTCGGTAGTGTTGAGCGCCGTTAACTTGCCCTTAGAATGGGTAGCCGTCATATTTCCAGTGGATAGAATTTTAGACATGGGGCGTACAGCGGTGAATGTGTGGAGCGACAGTTGTGGAGCGGTCATCATTGCAAAATCAGAAGGAGAAACATTAAACTACCAATAAGGAGTATGGAATTTGAAAAGCTGGTAAACACCCGCAAAAGTATTCGCGGTTACAAGCCCGACCCTATACCGCGAGAAGTAATTGATGAAATAATTAGTCTGGCTAAACGGGCGCCATCATCAACCAACGCACAACCTTGGTATGTACATGTAGTTACCGGCGAGCCGCTTAACCGTATACGTGAAGAAGTGAGCCAAATGGCCATTAGCGGTAGTGAAACAGTTAGAGACTATCAGCGCAAAGAAGGGTATGAGGGCGTGTATAGAGACCGACAAATTGAAATAGCGGCTAAGCTGTTTAAAAAAATGGGCATTGAACGTGCGGATAAACAAAAAAGAATAGAGTGGACCTTGCGTGGTTTTCGACAGTTTGATGCACCCGTTTCTATTGTGCTGAGCTACGATAAATTAATGGAACCTGCTGCGGTGAGTCAGTTTGATATTGGGGCTATGGCCTATGGTATTTGCTTGGCTGCTTGGGATAAAGGTTTGGGCACCATTGTTAATGGGCAAGGGGTAATGTACTCCAATGTGGTTAGAAAACATGCCCAAATACCCGACGACCAAAACATTATGATTTGCATAGCCATGGGTTATCCTGATGATACATTTCCTGCTAATGAAGTGGTGTCGCCGCGTGTGCCCAATGAAGATTTTGTAAAGTATGTGGGGTTTAACAACAACAAGTAATGCTATTATTCAATTAACTAAAAAGGCTTAACAAAAGTAGCCGCCCGCTTCGGAATATTAAGCTGGTTGTTGTCTTCACCCTCACTATTTTCCTCTCATCAAGTATACAAATTGCTTATTACGGGTTGTATTATTTATGGCCGAGTTTTATTAACAAAAATTAACCAATCGTCAATTATAGGTTTACGATCATTTATGGCTAGGTTAAAGGTTGGTATTACTCACGGTAAGCAATGAAAAACATCGTTAGGAATATTGGATTAATACCTACTTGATATAGCTGAATATTGTGTGTAAATTTAAATGGTGAAAAAAATGGAAGTAAAAACAAACCCTGAAGTTAACTTGGTTTTTGACAGCTACCCTGAGAATGTTCGTAAAAGAATGTTAGCACTGCGAGAACTGGTTTTTGAGACCGCTATAGACCTTGAGGGTGTTACAACTTTAGAAGAGACGCTGAAATGGGGAGAGCCAAGTTATATTACAAAACATGGGAGCACCTTGAGGATGGATTGGAAATCAAAAAAGCCAGATCAATATGCGATGTACTTCAAATGCACCAGCCGCCTTGTTGATACATTCAGAACTGTATTTAAGGACACGTTTTTCTTTACCGGAAACCGCGCAATTGTATTTCAAATGAGTGACCGAATTCCAAAGAAGGAACTAAAAGAGTGTATTAGGGCAACATTAAACTACCATAAGGTTAAACATTTACCAACATTAGGAATATAAAAATAGTATGATGAACATAAAACTTTATACACTATCAATATTAGTGTTTTGTTTGGTGATAAACACTTCTGCTCAACCAACTAAAGCGATTACTGTTATTCATTGTGATCCTGACGACCCCAACCCTGGTGACAGTAACTCTTGGCCACAGGACGTTACGCCTATAACCTGGAACACATTACAACAAATGGTGAGTTATGCCGACTCTAAAAACGTGAAGCTAACCATACAAATGACTGGTGATTGGGTGAATATTGCTTTAAAGAGCCAAGCAAGAATTGATAGCGTGAATCAGTGGCAGCTAAGAGGTCACGAAATAGCGGCCCATCATCATCTTTACCTTCATACGTATTGGGATGGATACACCAATGTTTCGTCTCAAATTAATGGAGCAAATGGCGCGACTTACGTTGACTCTACTGAGGTTTTTTATAATCAACTAAGGGTTCTATGTGCACCTAATTCACTGCTTACTGCCGGTGTTGGGCCTGCCGGATCCCCAAAAGATACGGTTGCTATGGAGTGGAGTCATGGAATTATTTATCAAACCACCAACAGAAGTAAATTAACTCCTGATGATAAAGGAGGCAGGTTTACTGATGAAGCTTTTTCAGATATTTCTCTTGATACGCTCTATGACCCCTTAAGAAACCACAATTTTAACGTCTGTAAGCTTAGTTACTGTTTTTTAGAAAACGTGGATTCGGTTAATACAATAATGAGTAAAATAAACGGCAGCCCTTTCTCCATTATTGGAGGGGTAATTCACCCGTTTAATTATTCCGCATCAAAAACGCCATTTGAAGCATGGATTGACAGTATATCTGTTCGATTTCCAGGACAATGTAAATCAGTTAGCACGGTTATCCAAGAATCGTCTTGTAATAGTTTGGTCTCATCGATTCAAGACAAAACATTAAAAGACTCAAAAGCAACGAATATTTTCCCAAACCCTGCTAGGAACGTTGTGAAAGTTTTCCTTAACTCCGAAAAACATCAATTTGCAGAGGCGGCTATCTATACATTATCTGGTAAAAAAGTTAAAACCTTTTATTTGGGTTATATACCTAAAGGAAGTTTTACGCTAAAATCATCCGTAAGCGAATTGAATAAAGGAACTTACGTAATAAAAATTTCAAAAGATGAAACTATTGAATCATTAATACTGCTAAAAGAGTAAGGTGTGTAGTTGGCTTTGAACAAGAGGGGTAAAATAGCTTATTTAGTAAGCTTTGTTAACTCCATTAAACAAACATCTTCTGCCGTCGTCATTTTGGTTTTATCTGTCTTGGTTTTATCCTTGTAACCCAACAAGTGTAACACGCCATGAATAATTACACGTTGTAGCTCATTTTCGAGCGTTTTGCCGAATTTTTCTGCATTTTCCTTTACTCTGTCTATACTAATAAAAATATCGCCGCTAATGGCGTTTTTTGGGTGGTCGTTTGTATAATCAAACGTAATGATATCTGTATACGTATCGTGGTTTAGATATTGTTTATTGATGCTTAATAAATGTTCGTCTGAACAGAATACAAAAGCAATGTCACCAACTTGATTATTGTGCTGGCTAACGGTTTGGCCGATCCAGTTTTTTAGCTGCCGTTTTTGCTTTAATTGAAAGCGGGTATCTTCATTGCTAAAACTAATCATGGGCAGGTTTATTAAAACTTACCTTCGGCACGGTCTTGCCAAATTTGATTAAAGGATTTGCGTGCCACTTTTGGCATTTCGCGCTTATCGCCCCACTGCTTCTTAAAAAACTGTTTCAGCATAAAGTTTTTTACTTTGGCCCCACCCCTATCCATGGTGCCTCTGCTTAACATGGCCGATTTCCAAACATACCACATAGCCTTATCTGTTTTTTTAGGCATACCCCTATCCACCACATCTCTACGATTGTTTAAAAGGTGTTTATGTATATCTATTTTTACGGGGCATACCTCGGTACATTTACCACATAAGCTTGAGGCAAAGCTTAAATGACTGAACTCATCAAAGCCTTTTAAGTGTGGTGTAATTACCGAACCTATAGGGCCACTGTAAGTAGTATTATAGGTATGCCCGCCAACAGTATGGTACACTGGACAAGCGTTTAAACATGCACCACAACGAATACAAGCCAATGCTTCACGTTGCTCTGGCTGCGCCAACAATTCCGACCTGCCATTGTCTAATAAAACAATGTACATTTCTTCTGGTCCGTCTACTTCACCTGCTTGTTTTGGCCCAGTAAAAAGTGAGTTGTATACCGTTACTTGTTGACCCGTTCCGTAAGTAGAAAGTAACGGCCAAAACAAATCCAAATCCTTAACAGAGGGGATTATTTTTTCTATTCCGGCAACCACAATTTGCACTTTAGGAAATGCTGTTGACATCAATCCGTTGCCCTCATTCTCCGTAACAGCAGCGCCACCCACATCGGCTACCAAAAAATTGGCACCCGTAACACCTACGTCCGCATTGGTAAATTTTTCTCTTAATTCTTCCCTAACAAAAGCGGTAATTTGTTCGGGCGTCCAATTAATTGGTGTTTGTTTTTTTTCGTTAAATGTTTGCGCAATATCTTCTTTTGATAAATGCATTGCTGGCGTAACAATATGATAGGGTGGCTCGTCACGCAACTGCACAATATACTCCCCTAAATCGGTTTCAATACTTTCTATATCATTCTCCTGTAAAAAACGGTTAAGTTCTATTTCCTCTGTAGCCATTGACTTTCCTTTCACTACCGTTTTGGCGTTAGCCTTCTTCATTATTTTTAAAATCTCCTCTTCCGCCTCTTTTGCATCTTGCGCCCAAATAACTTTTCCTCCATTTTTTGCAAAGTTCACTTCAAATTCTATCAGGTATTTTTCCAGGTTTTCAACAGCCTTTTTTCGAATCATTGCCGCCCTTGATTTAGCCAGTTCTAAATCCTGGTATTGGTCTTTACCTTGCTGTACTTTTTTATCGTATTGGCTCATATTAAACTTAATCGTTTTTCTATGAACCATGTCAAAAGCTTTGTCGCTACTCTTACTTAAAAAGTTATTTAAATTGTCTGACATTGCTTATTTTTTGTTTACATCTACCCTTAAACGTTGCTCTTTATTGGCTATTTCCCAGGCCGTATAAAAAACCAATTGGCTTACACTTTTTATGGTGGTAAAGTTAATCTTTTCTATATCGTCTTCGGGTTCATGATAATCATTATGGATGCCTCTAAAATAAAAAATTACAGGCACCCCTTTTTTTGCAAAGTTATAATGATCTGATCGGTAGTAAAACCTATTTATATCCTTAGGGTCGTTATATCTATAATCAATACTAAAATTGCAACATGCTTTGTTATTTGCTTCGCTAATTTCATGTAATTCGGTGCTTAATTTATCTGCACCTATTAAATAAATATACTTGCTTGTATCGTTCTCATAATGTTTATCCACCCTAGCTATCATATCCATATTTAGGTCGCAAACGGTTTGGGATAAATTAAAAACTGGATTTTTTGCATAATGGGCCGAACCTAATAAGCCTTTTTCTTCGCCTGCAAAAGCAATAAAAATAACACTTCTTCTTGGTCCATTTCCGTTGGCTTTTGCTTGTACAAAAACACGCGCCATTTCAATTAAGGCCGAAGTACCTGAGCCATCATCATCGGCACCATTGTAAATTTCCCCATCAATAATTCCTAAATGATCATAATGTGCAGATATTACAATAAATTCCTCTTTTAAATCTGTACCTGGCAAATAGGCAATGACATTTTCTGTAGGCAGCTTTACATACTTTCTTTTAAACAAACCTTTTTGAGTTGCACGCCTTTCTTTAATATAAAACGACTGAAAAAAGGAGCTGTCTTTGTAAGGCGACAAACCCACCTTTTTAAACTGCGCAGCTATATATTCTGCAGCTAGTTTTTGACCTCTGGTACCGGTTTCTCTTCCTTCAAATTTATCTGAAGCAAGTATGCTTAAATGTTGCTTAATGTTTTCTTCTTGGAGTAAAGAACTATAGTAGCTTACAGTGCTATCCGTTTGCTGTGCTATTAAAAAATTGCTAATAAATATGAAAACAAAAAAGGCTGTTCTCATATTATATTTTATCTATCCTTCTTTGATGCCTCCCCCCTTCAAATTCAGCGGATAAAAAAGCATCTATACATTCCAAGGCTACTTCTTCAGAAATAAAACGCGCTGGAATACTTATAATATTAGCGTTATTATGTTGTCTTGCTAAAGCGGCTAATTCCGCATTCCAACACAATGCGGCCCTTATTCCTTTATGTTTATTAACCGTGATATTAATACCATTACCACTACCACAAATAGCTATACCTAAATCTACTTCTTTGCTTTCAACACTATCTGCAACTTTATGTCCTAAATCTGGATAATCAACACTTTCTTCAGAAAAAGCACCTACATCTTTTGTTTCGATACTTTTGTTGTTTAAATGTTGTTTTACCTTTTCTTTTAAAAGGTAACCTGCATGATCACAGCCAATTGCAATTTTCATAGTGTAAAAAATAAACGTTTAGGTGGTTATTAACAGTATTTTTGGGTTATTAACACTATTACAAAAATCAAAAATAAATACTTGAAAACTAAGTATATATATTAATTGTTATTAACACCTTTTATGTGTACAAAACTTAAAGTTCTTATAAACTTAGGAAACATTTTTCTTGCTTTTTTCAATTGGCAAATTGTATAGTAAAAAAGTAATGCAAAAAATAAAAATCTATTATTTATTCGCTAATAAAATAAACAGGTTTAATAACACAATAAACTTTACTTTTGTAGTAATAGTTATGAACTATTTGGTTATTAACAGGCTGTTATTTAAATCAAATTTTATTCATTATCAGGTTATTAATTGCTAATAACTTTTTAATTAAAGTAGATAAGAGGTGATAACTAATTAAAGCAAGAAATAAATACTATTTATTTTAACAAGTCTAACAGACTAATAATAACAACAAATTTCTTTTAAATTAAAATATCTATTAAATATATAGTTGAATAATGAATGAAATGAATTTAGAAAAAGGATATGTAGATATGCCCATTGACTTATCCTTGGATTTATTTGAGGAAATAGAGCGTTTAAAGAAGGAGAAGAATGCGATTATATTGGCCCATTATTACCAGGATGCTGATATACAGGATATTGCTGATTATATAGGGGATAGTTTAGGTTTATCGCAAGAAGCTGCTAAAACTGAAGCTGATATTATTGTGTTTGCAGGCGTACACTTTATGGCGGAAACAGCAAAAATATTATGCCCTGATAAAAAAGTGTTATTACCTGATTTAAATGCGGGATGTTCTTTAGCGGATTCTTGTCCGGCCGATAAGTTTGCAGAATTTAAAGCAAAACATCCAGATCATTTAGTGATATCTTATATTAACTGTTCTGCTGAAATAAAGGCTTTAACAGATATAATTTGTACTTCATCCAATGCCCAACAAATAGTTGAAAGTTTACCAAAAGACCAGAAAATTATATTTGCGCCAGATAAAAACTTAGGGGCGTATATACAAAAACAAACGGGTAGAGAGATGGTGTTATGGGATGGTAGTTGTATGGTGCACGAAATATTTTCGTTGGAGAAAATTAACTTGTTGCGAAAAAAGAATCCCGATGCTAAATTAATTGCTCATCCCGAATGCGAGGAAAGTTTATTGGTATTAGCAGATTATATTGGAAGTACTACGGCTTTACTAAAATATACCAAAGAATGTGATGCCCAAACATTTATTGTAGCAACCGAGACAGGCATATTACATCAAATGTTTAAAAACAGTCCAGATAAAACCTTTATTCCGGCCCCACCTGATAACTCATGTGCGTGCAATGATTGCCCGCATATGAAATTAAATACACTTGAAAAGTTGTACAATTGTTTGAAATACGAACAACCAGAATTATTGATGGAAAGTGATTTGATTAGCAAAAGTAGGCAACCTATACAGCGTATGTTAGATTTATCTGCTAAGTTTGGTTTGTAGTTATAGAGGTGTATTTGTCTATTTTTGATATATTTACAGTCTGTTAGCAGAAATTTTTGAATTATGAGACCTATATTAAGCATCTGTTGTGTAGTTCTATTATTGGTTTCTTCTTGTAAAAAGAAGGATCCGGCTTACCAATGCAATTGTTTTTATGCTGGTAAAACGGAGTATATTGATTTAGGAAGATTAGCTAGTGAGGCAGAAGCTGATGAAAAGTGTGATGGTGAAAGAAAAAGAATTATAGCACTTGATACTAATCTAATAGGCAATATTGAGGGTCTTCCACAATTCCCTGGTCATGAACCTTTTCCAAAGGTTGAATGCAGCGCTACAGTGAAGTATAAAAGTAAACGATGAGTAAGGTTTATTTAAGTATTCCCCTAATTTTATTAGCTATTGTACTTTTATCGTCTTGTAAGAAAAAGAACGATAGTTACGTTTGTAAGTGTAATTATAGTAGCAGTACCACTGATTATTCTGAAACGTATGAGGTAGGAGAACAATCGAGTTCTTCTGACGCGCAAGCACATTGCGATAAGCAAGTAACCGAGTTATTAGGTTCTGGTGCTGTTAGTGCTACCTGTACAGCTGAGGTTAAATAAAGCAATTAGCTTATTAATTATAAGCCTTCAAAAAAGTCATTTCCTTTATCGTCGGTTATAATGAAGGCAGGAAAATCAACCACTTCAATTTTTCTAACTGCCTCCATACCTAGTTCTGGAAAATCAACTACTTCCACAGATTTAATGTTGTTTTGAGCTAATATAGCTGCTGGACCACCAATAGAACCTAAATAAAAACCACCGTATTTTGCACAAGCATTTTTTACTTGTTCTGTTCTGTTTCCTTTGGCTAACATAATCATAGACCCTTTGTGTTTTTGGAATACATCCACGTAAGGATCCATTCTACCTGCCGTAGTAGGACCAAAACTTCCAGATGGCATTCCGTCTGGTGTTTTTGCTGGTCCGGCATAATAAACTGGATGGTTTTTAAAATAGTCTGGCATTTCTTTACCAGCATCAATCATTTCTTTGATTTTAGCATGCGCTATATCTCTAGCAACTATAAGTGTACCTGTTAAGCTTAAACGTGTTTTAACGGGATGTTTTGTTAGTTCTGCTAACACTTCATCCATAGGTTTGTTTAAATCAATTTGTACAGGTTTTTCTAAATGTGGTGCTGTTGCTGGTAAATACTTTTCTGGATTTTTTTCAAGTTGTTCTACAAAAATACCTTCTTCGGTAATTTTTGCTTTTAAGTTTCTATCTGCACTACAACTAACACCTATACCAACCGGGTTAGAAGCACCATGGCGTGGTAAGCGAATTACGCGTATATCATGAGCAAAATACTTGCCGCCAAATTGAGCACCAATAGCACTTTCCTGGCATATTTTTAATACTTTTTCTTCCCATTCTAGATCTCTAAACGCTTGTCCTAATTCATTACCTTGTTTAGGTAAATTATCATAATAACCAGCTGAAGCTTTTTTAACAGTGGCTAAATTCATTTCTGCTGAAGTTCCGCCTACAACTAATGCTAAGTGGTAGGGTGGACAAGCGGAAGTACCTAATTGCATTAGGGTACTTCGAATAAAAGTATCTAAATTTTCTTCGGTTAAAAGCGATTTGGTTTTTTGGTATAGAAAAGTTTTATTGGCAGATCCACCCCCTTTAGCTAGAAACAAAAACTCATATTTATTTCCTTCTTTGGCATAAATATCTATTTGTGCTGGCAAATTGTTACCTGTATTTTTTTCTTCTAACATAGATAAGGGTGCCAATTGGGAGTAACGTAAGTTTTTCTCCTGGTAGGTGTCATATATGCCCTTAGACAGATGTTCATGATCATTTGCACCAGTGTATACGTTTTCTCCTTTTTTAGCCATTACAATGGCTGTACCGGTGTCTTGACAACTTGGTAATAAACCTTTAGCGGCTGTAACTGCATTTTGTAATAAATTATATGCTACAAACTTGTCGTTATCAGTAGCTTCTGGGTCATCTATGATTTTGGCAAGTTTTTCTAAATGCGAAGGTCGTAAGTAAAAAGATATTTCGGATAAAGCCTCTTTGGCTAGTGTCTGTAAACCTTTTGGATCAACTTTAATAATTTTTCTACCATCAATTTCTTGTACAGATACAAAGTCAGAAGTTAATTTTCTATAAACAGTATCATCTTTTTCAATTGGAAATGGATCTTGATATTTAAATTCTGACATAATGGATATTTAAGTTGTTGTAAATAATGGATTGCAAAATTAGGAAAAGCTGAATGAAGACAAATGAGATTTGTCAGATTTATAAATTTTTACAAAATAGAACGCTATTTCTGTTTAATTTTTACGGAGTTATGGAAGGATACTAAAAAATGTGCGATTCTGAACTAATTTAAACCATGTATTTTTATTATAAATAGTTGATATACAGTTAAATATGGTTATTAATAGCAAACACGAATATACAGCAGCATTTATAGAATGTTGGCTATTTTGATAGAATATTGAGATTATTAAGGTTTTAGTGTTGTTTCGGTTTATGTGATTGTTTAATTTTTTTATAAAAAATTAACTTTACTGTTGATTAGTTGTTCATTGCTTATAAAATGTTCCACGTGGAACATTTTTAGAAAAAAATTGTTTTATAGAATATTGTTTAAGGAAAAATTTTATTCGAAATATGAAAAATTTTAGATGATTAATTTAATATTCGGCGAAAATAATTATTAAAGTGTTAAGCGTTTTTTAACCACGAAAATAGTTGTTCGTTAACTGTGGAAAATTGGAGAAAATTTTGGATTGTTCCACGTGGAACATGTGGATATTATCGACCCAAGTACACCATTAAAATGGAAATATCTGAAGGACTTACGCCGGAAATACGAGAAGCTTGTCCAATAGTACGCGGCTTAATACTGGTGAGTTTTTCACGTGCTTCAGTTGATAAAGACTTAAGGCGCGCATAGTCGAAATCCTCGTGTAATACCAGGTCCTCAAGTTTGGTTTGCTTGTCAGCCAGTTCGTGTTCTTTAGAAATATATCCCTGTCTCTTATACACATCTCCGAGCCCACGAGACCCGGAATA
>CAXHCC010000006.1:0-31076 GCA_964014945.1 uncultured bacterium
CACAACGCACATCGTCGGCAGCGTCAGATGTGTATAAGAGACAGCCAAACAATTTAAACATTTCCATATCCTCATTAAATTCAGGATTAGGTGTAGTTAACAGTTTATTACCTGCAAATATTGAATTGGCACCAGCCATAAAGCATAATGCTTGTCCTTCTAAACTCATTTGTGTTCGTCCGGCTGATAAGCGCACAACGGTTTTAGGAATTACTATTCGTGTGGTTGCAATCATACGCACCATATCCCAAATAGGCACCATTTCTTGATTCTCTAATGGAGTACCTTCAACAGCAACCAATGCATTAATTGGAACTGACTCAGGGTGCTTTTCCATAGAAGAAAGGGTTTTAAGCATTTTCACCCTATCCTCTACCGTTTCTCCCAATCCAATTATTCCACCTGAACAAACACTTACTTTCGCTTTTCTTACATTCTTAATCGTGTTTAGCCTATCGTCATATGTACGCGTAGTTATAATCTTATCATAACTCTCTTCAGACGTATCCAAATTATGATTGTAGGCGTATAAGCCAGCATCTGCTAACTTCTGTGCTTGTTCTTCGGTTAACATGCCCAGCGTACAACATACTTCCAAGCCTTTCTCATTAACACCTTTCACCATTTCCAACACCCTATCAAAATCACTATTGTCACGTACTTCTCTCCATGCCGCTCCCATGCATAATCGTGAAGCTCCTCCTTCTTTAGCTTTATCAGCAGCTGCCATCACATCATCCACTTGCATTAACTTATGTACGTCAACACCTGTACTATATCTCGCTGCTTGCGGACAATATCCACAATCTTCTGAACACCCACCCGTTTTTATAGATAACAAGGAGCTTACTTGAACTTCACTTGCATCATTGTATTCTCTATGAACCGTTTGTGCTTTGTATACCAATTCTAACAAGGGCATATTGTAAATATCCAATATCTCTTGTTCACTCCAGTTATGCCTAATTTCGCCCATAATATTATCTATTTTGAGCTACAAAAGTACGCTTTATTTTTAATACGATAAAGTGCAAAAATCAATACCTTTGCACGTATGCGAATTGACATTATAACCGTATTACCACAGCTTTTACAAAGCCCTTTTGAGCACAGTATTTTAAAGCGTGCCATTGAAAACAATATCGCTGAAGTAAACCTCATTAACCTACGCGATTATTCAACGCACAAGCAAAAAAGTGTAGACGATTACCCTTTTGGTGGTGGTGCTGGTATGGTTATGATGATTGAGCCAATTGCAAACTGCATTGATACACTTAAAAAGGAACGCAATTACGATGAAATAATATACACTTCACCAGATGGAGAAACACTAAACCAAGGAATGGTGAACGGACTTTCTACCCTGCAAAACATCATAATTTTGTGTGGGCACTATAAAGGAATTGACGAACGTATTAGAGAGCACTTTATCACCAAAGAAATTTCCATTGGTGATTATGTATTGTCAGGCGGAGAATTAGCAGCAGCAGTGATCACTGATAGTATAATCAGAGTTATACCCGGTGCTATTTCGGATGAAACATCTGCCTTAACAGACTCTTTCCAAGATAACTTGTTAGCGCCACCTGTATATACACGCCCAGCAGAGTACAATGGCTGGAAGGTGCCTGAAGTTTTAACCTCTGGGCATAACAAGAAAATTGAAGAATGGCGTCATGAAAAAAGCATAGAGCGAACTAAAACTCGTCGTCCTGATTTATTGAAATAGTGTTTCGCTTATTATGAGCTTATCCAACTTTATTTCTTCCCGTAATTTTTTCATCGCCTCCTCATTATTCATCATTGCCATAACTACTGGCATTTATTATCAATCGTTAAGCAACCCCCTTACCCATTGGGATGATGATAGTTATGTTACCAACAACCCAGATATTCGCACCCTACATGGGGATAGTATTGCCTACAGCATTAAAGATGCCTTTAGCAGCTATGAAATGGGAAATTATCATCCCTTAACCATACTTAGTTATAGCATTGAATATTCTTTGTTTGGCTTAAATGATAAAGTATTTCACACCACCAACTTGCTACTACATATAGCCAATAGTTTACTGGTGTTTTTGTTTGTATGGTTGCTATGCAAACAACCACTCACCGCCTTTATAACGGCATTGCTATTTGCTATACATCCCATGCGTGTTGAATCCGTTGCGTGGGTAGCAGAACGTAAAGACGTACTCTACTCCTTCTTTTATCTAGGAGCTTTATGCACCTATTGCTTAAGTAAAAAAGAGGCTTCGAAAAATCTAAAATGGCTTGTAATTACCATCCTATTATTCATTATGGCTTGTCTTTCAAAAGGAATGGCGGTAAGCTTCCCTTTAGCCTTAGTGGCTATAGATTATTTCACAGACAAGAGTATTAGCAAGAAATCACTACTTAATAAAATTCCATTTTTTGTGGTTGCCTTAATATTTGGAATTGTTGCCATTAAAGCACAAAACTCCGTTGCTGCCTTTTACGAATTACACAGTTATAATTTTATAGATAGAATTTTATTTAGCTCCTATGGCATTTTACTCTATTTATGGAAACTCATCCTTCCGCTTAACTTAAGTAATTATTACAATTACCCTTTAAAAGTGGATGGAGTCTACCCTATTATTTATCATCTATCGCCATTGGTAATTGCGGCAATTGCATATGGAATTTATAAAAGCTTAAAGTGGAACAAAACAATAGTATTTGGCTTTGCATTTTTTATAATAACCATTGTACTGGTATTGCAAATTCTTCCGGTTGGTGGAACAATAATATCGGAACGCTATAGCTACCTTCCTTATTTAGGTATATTCTTCATCATTGCATATGGTATAAATTATTTGCTGTTTACAAAAAACCAAAAACACAATAAGCTTAAAATACCAGCGACTGCTTTATTGGTCGCCGCTTGTTGCTTTTACAGTTTCAAAGCCTATCATCGAACCACTGTTTGGAATGGCAGTATTGTCCTTTGGACTAATGCCATTGACAAAGACGACTCCTCACCTTTACCGTTTAAAAGTAGAGCATCTGCCTATTACAGAAACAAAGAGTATATAAAAGCAATTGAGGATTTAAATCAAGCGTTAATGTTAAACTCTAAATATGCTGATGCCCTTGATTTAAGAGGACAATGCCTAAAAGAGCTTGGCAGAAACCAAGAGGCTATTTCAGACTTTACAAAAGCGATAGAAATTAATCCTACACTGGTAAATGCATATTTGAATCGTGGTGTTAGTTATTATAACCTTGGTAAACACCAAGATGCACTAAACGATTGCAATACCGCTATAAAGCTCAAACCTAATCTATATAACGCATACAACAACAGAGGCAATGCACTTTACCAAATGGGTAATTACGTAGCCGCTATTAAGGATTACTCCTTTGTTATTCAAAACAGCCCTTTCTTCGTGTTTGCATATAACGGAAGAGGTATGTGCTACCTTGCACTTAAAAACTACCAACTAGCAATGGTAGATTTTAACCAAGCAATTTCCTTAGACGCAGTATATGCCCCTGCCTATTATGGAAGAGGCAATACGCATTTTGATATGGGCAAACCTAAATTGGCTATTGCTGATTATAACAAAGCATTAGAATTAAAACCAAACTTTGCCATGGCTTTGTATAATAGAGCAGGCACATTAAGCACCATAGGTTTATTTAAACAAGCATATGAAGATGCGCTAAAAGCGCAAGCCTTAGGAGTTGCTATTCCGGCCAACTTTATTGCTTATTTGCAGGCAAATATCAAATAGGCTACTTTTACTCAACATGAAAAAGAAAGCACTTTGGATACCTTCTGTTAGAGATATTGCTACTTCTAACCTAAACCATCTAAAAGTAAACATCAATAATAAATACGGCACAAACCTTAACGATTATAATTCCATCCACCAATGGAGTATTAACCACAAAGAGGAGTTTTGGGTAACAGTTGTCGAAAAACACCCGGTTATTTTTCATCAAACAGCAACAAGTACCTTGCAACTAGGAAAACATCCTATTGAAACAAAATGGTTTATTGGAAGTACACTCAACTATGCTGAAAACTTAATTAAACCCGTTGAAGACGTGCCAGAGGCAATAGTGGCTTATACGGAAGAAGGAATACGAAATAGCATTTCAGGTAAAGAATTAAAAATAAAAGTTGCGCAATTAGCTGCTTACCTTAAAAGCAAGGGCATTTCGCAAGGCGATAATGTATCTGCTATTGTAAGCAATAGCATTGAAACAATAATAGCCATGCTAGCTACTACAAGCTTAGGTGCAGTATGGTCGTCATGTGCAACAGAATTTGGAGAAAAAGGTATACTAGACCGCTTAGAGCAAGTACAACCTAAACTAATTTTTTGTTCAAGCAATTACATATATGCTGGTAAAAAGCATGATATAAGTAAAAAAGTAAAAGCGGTAATGCAGCGTATTGAGAGTATTAACGAGTGCATTGATTTAAGCAATCATTGCGAATACTTTACGCTGTTAAAAAGCGCATTGGAAAACCATAAAGAAGTAACAGCACCTATTTATGTGCCTGTTCCGTTTGACAGTCCTTTATACATCATGTACTCTTCAGGAACAACAGGTAAACCAAAATGCATCATTCATAGTGTTGGTGGCACCCTAATTACGCAAATAAAAGAACATAAGTACCATACCAATTTAAGCAAAGGAAAAAGAACGTTTCAGTTTACCACCTGTGGATGGATGATGTGGAATTCTATGGTTAGTTCTCTTGCTTGTGGAGCTGGATTGTTATTGTTTGATGGCAACCCTTTTTATCCTACCCCCAATATTTTATTTGACTTAATTGATAAGGAAGGATGTTATGCTATGGGAATTAGTCCTAAATACTTACTAACCTGCGATAAGGAGGGCGTAAAACCAATTGATAGTCACGCGTTAAAAGAACTTCGTATTATCACCTCCACCGGATCGCCTTTAAACGAGCAGTGTTACAATTACGTTTACAACAAGGTTAAAAAAGATGTTTGCTTAGCATCAATTTCTGGAGGTACAGATATAATTGCTTGTTTTTTAGCGAGCAACATTACACTACCCGTCTATTCAGAAGAATTGCAGTGCAAATCGTTAGGTATGGACGTGCAAATATTAGATGAAAAAGGAAATACTATCGTAAACCAAAAGGGCGAATTATGCTGTTCGAGTGTTTTTCCATCAATGCCAATTGGGTTTTTAAACGACAATGCTGACCAAAAATACAAAGACGCCTATTTTACCACCTATGAAAACAAATGGTGCCAAAAGGATATGGCGGAAGAAGTTGTTCATGACAAAGGAACTAATGGACTTATAATTTACGGCAGATCGGACACCGTGTTAAACCCTGGTGGCGTGCGAATTGGAACGGCTGAAATTTATCGTCAAATTGACCCTATAAATGAAATTGTAGAAAGTGTAGTAGTGGGATACACCAATGCAGATAAAGATGTAGAAGTGATTCTCTTTGTTGTTTTGAAAGAATATTTAGAACTCAACGACGCGTTAAAGACTACCATAAAAACGAACATTAGGAACGGGGCTTCTCCAAGACATGTTCCTAATAAAATTATTCAAGTGCAAGACACACCAAAAACACTAAGCGGTAAAGTTGCCGAAAAGGCGGTAATGAATATTATAAACGGTTTCGCAAATACACAAAAAGACACACTGGCAAATCCGGATTGTTTAGAAGAATTTGAGAGGATTAAAAAGGAACAATTTAAAGTTTACAAGGATTAAGAAAGCGAAATCATAGAATAGGTTACATTTTAATTATTATTACAACTTGAGCTCTAATTCAAATAAGCAGACTAATTACTTCATTACCCTAGGTGCTACCATTATTTCTTTAATCCTAATTATCGAAAAAATAAATGGCAGGTTTTGGTTGAATGATTTTAAGGTAATGTATATGGCGGCTGATGCCTTTCTTAACCAAAAACCCATTTACGGTGTTGCTTTTGGATTAGAAACAGGGTTTTACAAGTACTCACCTTTTACAATGCTACTTTTTGTTCCTTACAACTTAGTTCCGTTTGAAGTTGCCAGCATAATTCATTTCATAATTATTGGAATCACTGCCATATTTACAATTATCCTATTGGAAAAAATTGTAAGTCAACACTTTCAACCCAAACGAAAAAAACATGTGCTTTCCCTATTTGCTTTGTTAGTATGCATTATTAATCATTTAGTAAGAGAGTTACATTTAGGAAATGTAAACATGATACTAATAAGCCTACTTTGTTTAACGGTATACTTAACGCTCAATAACCGCTTTCTAATTGCAGGCGTATTGCTTTCGCTCGTAATTTTAACCAAACCTTACTTCCTAATAGCCGTTATGCCATTACTGGTAGGTAAAAAATTTAAAGTAGTATATAGCACCGTTGTCAGCACAGTAATATTCGTCTTAATCTCAGGCATTGTAATTGGCATAGAAAACTCAAGCAACCTTTATAAGGAATGGTTTGCAGCCATGATGGAACACAACAGCTATTTAACGAGCAGCGAAACCATTTTTTCGTTAGCGCAAACATATTTTGGTATTACTATTCCAAACAACTATGGCGTCTACTTACTAGCACTTATTCCCATTGCCTCTTCCTTCCTATTTACGATAAAAGGTGGTTATTTTAGTAAAGACGCTTTACCAAAAGATGACATTTTAAACCAACATTTTATTCTTCACTTTTTCCTTTTAATGGCAATTGTGCCAAGCATATTGATTACCGACACAGAACATTTTCTTTTGTCGTTACCGTTAATTGCCATTCTTTTATTTCACCTTCCCAAAAAATCATACCTAAACCTGTTTCTGTTTATCATACTGATGATTTTGTATGGAGGTAACTCTTCTGATTTATTAGGAAAGGAGCTCGCCAACAATTTTACCACCTGGGGGGTATTGGGTATTAGCAACCTAATAATAGTTGGAATGATCCTTGTTCAGTTTATCAAACGGTCAGATTATCAATCAAGTTCCTCCGACAATTAAAACTACTTCGCGGTCAAATATAGATTCAGCTATTCTAGTGAACCTATTTTAATTATTTTTGCCAACATTACAACGCTAAACAACACAACCATCCTTTTCAATGAAAGCCCTTATTAGCTTCTTTTTTAAACTAATATTGTTTTGGCTCTGTTTGTTTGCTTTGCAACATGCATTGTTCCTTAGTATAAATTCTGAACAATTAACAGGCTATAGTACTGCTGAAGTAGCTTCTTCCTTCTTCTATTCTTTTCCAATGGATTTATCCGCAAGCGGATACCTTTTACTTCTGCCTACCATTTTAATATTCATTTCGCTATTCACCAAGCAAAAGGCAAGGCTTATTAGTAGTATTCATATTATCAACATTACCTTAATCTTATGCTGCCTAATAATTGGCATTGCTGATTTGGGTTTATACTTAGATTGGGGATCAAAAATTAATGGCAAAGCAATATCTTATTTAGCATTTCCAATGAAGGCAGCAGCGTCTTTATCAGCGATTCAGTATTTACAATTTGGTATCTTGCTAACAATACAAGCAATAGCAGCAATATATATTTACAAAAAACGCATTCAATTAAGTATTCCAACAAGTCTTATCACATGGCAAAAAGTGCTATTTATACCTGTGGTAATTTTTGTGTTACTGCTGTTTATAAGAGGAGGATTGCAAACATTTCCGATAGGAAAAAGTTGGGTTTATTATTCCAAAAACGCCACGTTAAATTACTCGGCTGTAAATGGCTTTTGGAATTTCATGGACATTTTTGCCAACCCCGTAATAAAAAACAACCCCTATAACTACTTTAGCAACGAAAAAGCCAACAGCCTTGTAAGGGAGATGCATCCTGAACTATCTGATACCACCACACAAATTCTTAAATCAGATAGACCAAACATTGTATTTATACTATTAGAAAGTGTTAGTGGGGAATGCATGAAAAAATTAGGGGGGGCTGAAAACATTATGCCCATGATGGATAGTTTAGCATCGGATGGTTTATTGTTTACCAACTTTTATGCCAATGGTTTTAGAACGGAGCAAGGACAAATATCTATTTTAACAAGCTTTCCAGCTCAACCGAAAACCACTATTATGAGAATGTTTGGTAAGTTTGATAAGTTACCCAGCCTTACAAGAAAACTAAATAACAATGGCTACTCCATAAACTATTATTACTCCGGCAATACTGATTTTGCCAACACCGAAGCCTTTCTTAAATCATCAGGGTTTACTAAAATACTTAATGAAAACAACTATCCATGGCAGCATACAACCAAATGGGGTGCTTATGATGAAGAACTATTTAATTGTCATATAAAAGAGGGAAATCTTGATTCCCAGCCATTTTTTTCTGTGCTTATGACAAGTACCAACCACGAACCATTTGATGCTGACGTTGAAAAGGTATTTAAAGGAAAATCAAATGCCGATAGTTATAAAAATACCGTTCACTACACCGACAAATGCGTTTGGAATTATTTACAATTTGCGAAAAATGAACCTTGGTATTCTAATACACTGTTTGTGATCATGGCTGATCATGCACATAGTCTCCCTTCACAACGAGGAGCTAATGAACCAGAACGGCACCATATTCCGTTTTTGCTATACGGGGATATGTTAAAGGAGGAGTTTAAAGGTAAAACTGTCTCCCGAATCGGATCCCAAATAGATTTTCCAGCAATATTGCTAGGACAAATGAATATTGACCATAGTGAATTTTGGAGAAGCAAGGATTTGCTAAAAGCCAGCTCATCCTCTTTTGCGTATTACGCATTTGATAATGGGTTTGGCATTATTTCAAAGGATCAAACATTGGTGTATGACCATAATTTAAGTGATATAGTTTATAGAAAAAACAACAATATCGCTAAAGCTGACTCGGTGCTATTAAACCAAGGAAAGGCATATTTGCAAAACTCCTTTGCCGAATACATAGGCTTTAATAATTAAACAATTCATCAACACTTGATAAATATCTTATGAATAAATGGATGAACAGAAAGGACGGAACAGAGGCTCCATATTTACCATTTGGTCCTTTTAAACTTCGTTTACCATTTATTCATTATCGGTTTGAATGGCCTGATTATTTTCAAGGGCTCTTGATGTGTGCAGTTGATTTAGCAGCCATTCCATTAATTACAGAATTGTTGGGAATGCCTTTTGAGGCAGCCATGGCAATTGTAATGTTAAACGGTCTTTTGTATCTAACACATCACTTATTAGGAGATCCTGTGGTGCCAGGATGGATAACTCCAGCCATCCCCCTTTTGTTAGTTTTTGTACAAGGTTTTGAAATTGGACCGGAAAGAGTACAAGCGCTGATGGCATTTCAATTTTCACTGGGGCTGCTTACTATAATCTTAGGATCTACCAAATTAGCAACCAAAGTTGTTAAACTTATCCCAAGTGCAATTAAATCGGGGATAATTATGGGCGCAGGTATAGCTGCGGTAACCACAGTTTTTAAAAACGGCGGTAAATTTGATCAATATCCATATACTATTAGCATAACGGTGGGCATCGCATTTTACCTTATATATTCACAGCACTTTGCGGATATCCAACATAAAAACCAAGTACTAAGAACGATTAGAAAACTGGGTATTTTTCCGATTATTCTTCTATCAGTACTAATAGCACCAATATTAAATGAAACGGGATGGCCTCAATTAGAATGGGGAATAACCAAGCCTAACTTTTCGCTTATGATTAAAGAATATACGGTGATTGGCGTTGGTTTTCCTTCTATTGAGATATTCATTAGCACCCTACCAACAGTATTTGCTGCATATATTGTTTTGTTCGGAGATGTATTGCAAAGCGAAGCAATTTTGGAAGAAGCAGATGAAATACGACAAGATGAAAAAATTGACTATGACCCCAATAGAGCCCACTTAATATTTGGTGGACGAAATACATTTATGAGTTTATTTGGCCCTGATGTTACCATGTGTGGACCACTTTGGGCTGCCATGCATGTTGTTATTATTGAGCGCTACAAACAAGGTAAAAGTGCAATGAATTCAATATTTGGAGGGTCGGGCTCATTTCGTTGGGGCACCAACACTGGATTATTACTGTTGCCCATTGTAAGTTTAGTTAAGCCTATTTTAGGGGTAGCATTGGCTCTTACCCTAATAATACAGGGCTTCGTTAGTGTACGGATAGGGGTAATGGAAGCCAAGAGTCAAAAAGACATTGGAATTGCAGGCATCATTGCCGCTGTACTGGTTGCTAAAGGCGCAACATGGGCCTTTGCCGTTGGGATAATTTTAGTAGTTTTGCTCTACGGTAAAAATGTGTATAAGGTTAACCAATAATACACGACTAACCTATTAGAACAAGTTAAAGTCATAAGTATAAATTGAACCAAATTCATTTGCAGTTCAATTAAACTTAACAAGCTTATTAGTTATTAATAATTCAGAAATACCATATGAGTAAAGATTTATTTTTTGACCGTTCGTACGTAAATGGAGAATGGACTACAGTAGGAGAAGGCTCTTTTGATGTCTTAAACCCTGCCAATGGAGATAAAATAGCAACTTTAGCAGATGGAGGCGTTGAAATTACGAACAAGGCCATTGAAGCTGCAAACGCCTCTTTTAAAGAATGGAGCAAAACCACCGCTAAATACCGTTCAGCGCTATTAGAAAAGTTAAACGATTTATTATTGGAAAACACAGACCAGTTGGCCAAAATAATGACCATGGAATGTGGTAAACCTTTTAATGAAAGTAAAGGAGAAGTTGCATATGGTGCATCATTTGTAAAGTGGTTTGCTGAAGAAGGTAAACGTGTGTATGGAGATGTTATTCCGCCACATACTGAAGATAGACGTTTGGTGGTTATTAAACAGCCCATTGGTGTTGTTGCAGCCATTACACCTTGGAACTTCCCATTAGCCATGATAACAAGAAAAATTGCCCCTGCCCTTGCTGCAGGCTGTACGGTAATTATAAGACCTACTTACGAATCACCATTAACCGCGTTAGCTTTAGCACACTTAGCTGAAGAAGCAGGGTTTCCGAAAGGGGTTATAAATGTTGTTGTTGGAAGAGATTCTGCGGGCATGGGGAAAACACTCTGTGAAAGTGATAAAGTAAAAAAAATATCCTTTACAGGTTCTACCCGTATCGGGCAAATATTAATGGAGCAAAGTGCTTCAACCTTAAAAAAGTTAAGTTTAGAATTAGGTGGCAATGCACCTTTCATTGTATTTGATGATGCAGATATTGACAAAGCTGTAGAAGGTGCAATGATTTCTAAATACCGTAATGCTGGACAAACATGTGTTTGCGTAAACCGTATGTTGGTGCATGAAAAGGTTTACGATGAATTTACTAGTAAACTATCAAAAGCAGTTGCAGCATTAAAAGTTGGGAATGGGTTGGATGAAGGTGTTACTATTGGTCCAATGATAAATAAAAGTGCAGTTGATAAAACAACTTCATTTGTTACTGATGCACTTGAAAAAGGCGGAGAAATATTAACCGGTGGAAATGCAATAGATGACTGTTTCTTTGAACCTACGGTGATAGGAAATGCTTCAACCACCATGAAATTTACTACCGAGGAAATTTTTGGTCCGGTTGCTGCTATATACAAATTCTCAACTGATGAAGAGGCAATAAAAATGGCCAACGACACTATTTATGGTTTGGCGTCTTACTTTTATTCTGAAAGTGTTTCCCGTTGTTGGAAAGTTGCTGAAGCGCTTGAATATGGAATGGTAGGAATTAATGAAGGGTTAATTTCTACAGAAGTAGCACCGTTTGGAGGTGTTAAACTTTCTGGATTTGGCAGAGAAGGTTCGAAATACGGTATTGACGATTATGTTTCCATAAAGTACATGTGCTTTGGTAATATTGTTTAATAACAACTGAATAATTATGAGCGACGGAAAGCCAATTAAACGAAGCGATTATAAACAATTTTACACCATAACTACACGTTGGATGGATAACGATGTGTATGGACATGTAAATAACGTTACCTATTACTCCTACTTTGATACCGCTGTGAACCAATACTTAATTGAACACGGTAAGCTAGACATAAAAAATGCGCCCATTGTTGGTTATGTAGTGAATTCTAATTGCAATTACCTTTCGGGCATCGCCTATCCTGATGAATTGGAAGCAGGTATTGTGGTTAATAAACTTGGCAACAGTTCCGTTACTTATGGAGTAGGAATTTTCAAAAAAGGCGAAGACAAAGCATGTGCTTATGGCGACTTCGTACATGTGTTTGTGAATCGTGCTGAAAACAAGTCGGTGCCAATTCCTGATACTATACGTTTGGCACTACAAAAGCTTTTATCGTAAGCATAAAATTGTTTCAAAAAAGCACTTCATCACCTCCATCCTATATTTGATTGCATCTAATATTTGATTAGCTTTATCAAGTATTATACACCTCTCCTGCTATGAAAAGAATTATACTTTGCCTGCTATTCGCAGTAATTATTAGCTCGTCAATAAGTGCTCAAACCCATAAACATCCTCATAAGCATTTTCACAAGCAAAAAGTTAAAAAGAACCATTCGCTGTGTGATACATTAATAATAATGCAAGACATTATCACTTGTTTAGACAAAGAATTTAAAGAAGCAGATAGCCTAATGATGGAAAAGTATAATTCTGTAATAAAAAAAATAGACAATAAATTATTGGAATTAAAGCATCAGAATGCCACCGAACGCATAATGCATATTACCAATCAAAAAGAGGTTTTTATTGCCTCACAAGAGCAGTGGCTAAAATACAGAAAGGCAAATGCAGATATATACAGGACCACTTATAAAGGAGGAAAAGTGTTACAACTTGTTGTGTACAACACTAAGATAAACGACACTAATCAGCGAATTGAAAAACTAAATGAGTTTTATAAATTATTAGGAAATTAGCTTTGCAAAATAACACAATATGAAAAACGTAAAACTTTTACTTATCATGTTATCGTTGTCCTTAACATCGATAGGGCAAAATGTTACAATCAATGACACTGCATTTGTAACATTTCTACAGACCAATTATCCAAGTTGTATGTCAGGAAATTTGATGGATACAACGTGTTCGGATATTATTAATGAAAATGCGCTAAGTATATACACAAGAGAAATACTCGATTTGAATGGAGTACAGTACTTTGACTCATTAAAAGATTTCCAAGTCTATAATTCCGAAATAACTTCATTACCGCCTCTTCCACAAAAACTAGATACACTACATCTCCAAAATCTTCCAAAATTAACGGGCATTCCGTCATTTGCTAAATCTATAGAAGTACTGGTTATAACTGACAATGATATATTTACAAGCTTACCAGCATTTCCGGATTCTGCGTTAAAAATTGTCGTTTGGAGAACTGCAATAACTAGTTTGCCTGATTTGCCTTCCAAATTGGAACAACTTACTTGCATGGAAAGCAAAATTTCCAGCATACCTTCATTACCGGATAGCTTAACCAACCTCTCATGTACAAAAAATCAGATAACGAGTTTGCCTGAACTACCTAACAAACTTCAATTTCTTCTTTGCGAAAACAATCAACTTACAAATCTGCCAGCACTTCCAAATTCCCTGCAATATTTATTATGTGATAGCAATAGTATAGCTTGCTTTCCTGTATTTCCTGATAACATAATTGCTGGAGGGTTTGGATTTAGCATAAAAGGCAACCCCTATAAATGCTTGCCAAATTACATTGGAGCGATGGATTCAGCCACTTTAGCAACTCCATTATGTGCGTCTGGAGATATTACCAATAACCCTAGTGGATGCCCTGAAGCAAACAAAGGAATAATTGGTTATGTATATGAGGATAAGAATAACAACTGTGTGTTAGATGCAGGGGATATAAAACAGAAAGATGTTCATGTGCTATTGTACGATAACTCCAATAATTTAATAGCCCAAAGCTACACAGCCATAACAGGTTTGTTTCACTTTACGGTACCAGAAGGTTCGTACACCGTAAAAGTGGATACATCGAATGTGCCTTATACCGTATTATGCGCTTACCCTGGCGTGGACTCCGCAATAACTCTTACTAGCGGAACACCTTTCGTTAACAATGTTAATTTTCTAATAAACTGTAAACCCAGTTATGATATTGGTACAAAAGGCATAAGAACCAAAGGCTGGGTTTTCCCTGGTCAAGTACACACATTAAAGGTTAATGCTGGAGACCTAACCAAACTGATGAATCTTTCTTGTGCAACTGGAATTAGTGGCGAGGTAAAAATTATTGTTGACGGGCCAGTTGTACTAAACAGCTTTCCAGCATTTACACTAACACCTGCTACTGCTATTACAGACCATTATGCGTTCACGTATACCATTGCTGATTTTGCTCAAGTGAATAACCAAACAGACTTTGCGATCAAACTCTTTACCAACACCTCTGCCCAAGCAGATGATAGTATTTGCGTAAACGTGTTGGTTACACCAACTGCGAGTGACAACCTTGTACAGAACAACGACTTTAAACAATGTTACACTGTGGTAAACTCATACGACCCTAACAATAAAGAGGTTATGCCAGGCAACGTTGCTCCAGGCTATAGTGATTGGCTCACCTACACTATAAATTTTCAAAATACGGGTAATGCGCCTGCTTTTAATATACGCTTAGCGGACACTTTAGATGCCAATCTAGATTTATCAACATTTGAGGTTGTAGATTATAGTCATGCTAATAGTGTAAACTTAAACAATAATAAACTGGTAGTATATTACCCAAACATTATGTTAGTAGATAGCACTACAAATGCTGATAGCTCACAAGGTTTTATACAGTTTAGAATAAAACCTATTCCGAACCTTCCAGCAGGAACTCAAATAAAAAACACTGGTCATATTTACTTCGACTATAACTCTCCTATTGTTACAAATACAACTGTTAATGAGTTTGTTTCTATTACGGATATAGAAGATATAAGCAGCGGCTCTAGGGTAACAATATACCCTAACCCTAGTAATGGCATTTACAACTTGAAAATTGAAGGAACTAAGGACCTTTCTGCATATAACATAGAAATATATGATATGCTAGGAAATGTAGTACTAACAAAAAGTCCTAGTACCAACGTGGTAAAAATTGATTTGAGAACATTTCCGAATGGAACGTATAACCTGAAAATATCACATGGTATGCAAACAATCAGCAAGCAATTGATCAAGAACTAAGATGACCGAAACCTAGACAGCTTATTAGGATGAGGTGGCTTATTGTCCCAACTTGCTTAACCTATCGTTTATGATAGATTCAGCTTCCTGAACAATTCCTTCAACCAACTCTTTACAAGTTGGAATATCTTTTATTAAACCAGCAACCATTCCGCAGCTCCAAGCTCCTGCATCTAAATCGCCGTCCTTCATAACTTTTCCGTATACGCCAGCTACGTACGGCTTTACATCTTCAAATACAACATCTTGCCCCTTTTCCTTTTCAATTTCTACCAATGTATCTACTGCACTATTTTTTAAAACACGTTCCGTATTTCTTAAACCACGCATCACGAGTCGCGTATCTAATTCAGATGCATTAACAATTGCGTCTTTAACATTTTGATGAACTGGCGCCTCCTTAGTAGCAATAAAACGTGTACCCATATTAATTCCTTCTGCTCCTAAGGCTAAAGCTGCTACTAATTGTGATGCGGTGCCCATGCCGCCAGAAGCCACAAATGGAATGGTTAATTCCTGAAATGCCCTAGGTAGTAATATCATATTTGGTATATCATCTTCTCCTGGATGCCCACCACATTCAAATCCATCAACACTTACAGCATCACATCCAATTTTTTCTGCTTTTAAGGCATGGCGTACCGACGTACATTTGTGTATAACCTTGATCCCTGCCTCTTTGAAGGTTTCCATATACTTCTCAGGGCTTCTACCTGCAGTTTCCACCACCTTTACCCCACCTTCAATAATTGCTTTAATATAACCAGGATAATCCGGATCGTCTACAACAGGTAAAAACGTAATATTAACCCCAAATGGTTTATCAGTAAGCTTTTTACATTTTGCAATTTCCTTGGCCAAGTCCTCTCCAGTACGTTGCGTTAATCCTGTAATTATTCCTAAGCCACCAGCATTAGACACGGCTGCTGCTAATTCAGCATAGCCAACAAAATGCATACCGCCTTGAATAATAGGATGTTCTATGCCAAGTAATTCTGTAATTTTGGTTTTCATAAGCTTTTATAGATTAATAGATGGGCTTCAAATATATGATAATTATGCAGTTTATTCTACAAAAAAGTAACATATGATTGCTTTTTTTGTATCATTACGCGACTATTAATTAACACCATTAACCATAATACAAGAAAATGAAATTTAACACGCTTTTATACGAAGTTAAGGACGGAATATTAACCTTAACACTAAATCGACCTGATGAACTCAATTCGTTTACAGTTGAAATGGCAAACGAATTAGTTGATGCTTTTAATACCGCTAGCGAAGACGATAATGTGGGAGCCATTGTGGTTACAGGGGCAGGAAGAGCATTTTGTGCAGGTATGGACTTAACAAGAGAAGGAAATGTTTTTGGTTTAAATGAAAACTATTCACCAACGCTTGATGACATGGAACACAAATTAGAAGATCCTGAAATTATAGAAGGTGTTAGAGATACTGGTGGTCGTGTTGCGCTCGCTATTTATGATTGCAAAAAACCTGTTATTGCCGCTATTAATGGTGCTGCAGTGGGTATAGGCGCAACTATGACCTGTGCTATGGATATACGATTAGCATCTGAACATGCTCGCGTTGGTTTTGTTTTTAACAAAATAGGAATTACACCAGAGGCCTGCTCTTCATGGTTTTTACCAAAAATTGTTGGAATTTCAAATGCGCTTGAGTGGGTTTATACTGGAGATATTATGAAACCTGATGTTTTGAAAAGCGCTGGTTTTATTAAGGAATGTTACCCAGCGGATGAATTATTAGAAGAAGCGTATAAAATTGCGCGTAAAATCGTTGCTCATAGTCCTGTTGCCATCGCCTTGTCTAGACAAATGATGTACAGAAATTCAGCACTTGATCACCCGCTGGAAGCACATAAAGTAGACTCTTTAGCAATATATTATGCAAGTATTGGTGATGGCAAGGAAGGGGTAAAATCATTTTTAGAAAAAAGATCTCCAAACTTTACCCATAAAGCTTCAAAAGATATGCCTAACTTTTACCCCTGGTGGAAATAAAAAATATGCCTATGAAAACAATGACATGCAAACAGCTGGGAGGAGCTTGTGATGAACAATTTAAAGCAGAAACCTTTGAGCAAATAGCAGAACTAAGAAAAAACATGGTATGGACATGTTTACAGCAGGGGACGAAGCGCACCTAGAAGCGATGAAGAATATGCAAGAACTGATGCAAAACCCTGAAGCAATGCAATCTTGGTTTGAAAATAAACGTAAAGAGTTTGAGCAACTTCCGAATGAGGAGTAACACAAACTTATTTCAAGTGTTACTATATGCGACTATTCATCTATACCCTAATCCTGGCTATTGGATTCACTAGTTGCACTCCAAATAAAAAAGAGTTAAACAACCTTACAATTGCCACTTCCGCTAATATGCAGTTTGTAATTCATGAACTGTGTGAGCAATTTTCCCATAAAACCGGTATTGAGTGTACTTTAGTAGTTGCATCATCAGGCAAGCTTACTGCGCAAATAATTAAAGGAGCACCATATGATGTATTGGTTGCTGCGAATATGAAATACCCAAATGAAATTGTAAAATGGGGCATAAATAACTCCCAGCCAAAAGTATATGCCCTTGGGCAACTGGCCTTGTGGACAGCCAAAAAAGATACACCTGTTTCGTTCGACCTGTTAAATGATTCCACATGTAAGCATATTGCAATTGCCAACCCAGCATCAGCTCCATACGGGGTAGCAGCTATTGAAACATTAGAAAAAACCGGACAACTAACCGATCTAAAGGATAAATTGGTATACGGCGAAAGTATTTCGCAATGCAATCAGTTTGTGTTATCCAAAAACGCTGATGTAGGTTTTACTGCCCTATCCGTTGTTTTATCTCCCAAATTAAAAGGCAAAGGTTCTTGGATGGTTGTTGACACCTCCTACTATAACCCTTTAGAACAAGGAATTGTGACCATTAAACGTGAAAACGGGAACACAGCTGGGGCTACAAAATTTTACGAATACATTTTTTCTTCGGAAGCAAAGGATATTCTAAAAGACTTCGGATATTTGGTAAATGAATAAATTACAGGGCAAAATAAAATCAGTTGAGGTAAGCGACAGCTTGTCTATTGTTTCCATATCAATAACTGAAAACATTGTTATAAGTGCCATTGTAATTGAGACACCAGCAAGCAGCGACTATTTAAAAGTTGGCAATACAATAAACGTATTATTTAAAGAAACAGAGGTTATTATTGGAAGCAATGAGCCACATGCCATTAGCTTGCAAAACAGAATAAGTGGTTCTGTTAAAATTATTGAGAAAGGAAAGCTAATAAGCAAGATTACAGTTGCAACGGAAGTGGGCAATATTGAATCAATAATTAGCAGTAAAGCCGTTGAGCAACTTAACTTGCAAGAAGAATTAGCGGTTGAAGCAATGGTAAAACTAAACGAGATAATGCTTTCAAAATGATAGATTGGACGCCTCTTATACTTACTTTTAAATTGGCCATTGTGGCCACCACCCTGTTATTTATAATTGCCATTCCCTTAGCTTATTGGTTATCCAAATCAACTTCTAAATTAAAAATAGTGGTATCCACACTCGTGAGCATGCCACTGGTATTACCCCCAACGGTACTGGGGTTTTACCTATTGATTGCATTTAGCCCCAATAATGTTTTTGGTAGTTGGGTAAATGAATGGCTAGGAATAGATTTAGTTTTTTCATTTACGGGTTTGGTAATTGCATCTATAATTTATAGCCTTCCTTTTATGGTACATCCTATACAGTCGGGCTTATCAAGTATACCAAAATCAATAACGGAGGCTTCCTATGTTATGGGGAAATCTAAATTAACTACGCTATTAAAAGTACAATTACCTTGTATTAAAACATCTATGGTAACTGGTGCGGTGCTCGCGTTTGCACATACTATAGGAGAGTTTGGAGTTGTATTAATGATTGGAGGAAATATTCCTGGCGAAACAAAAGTAGCTTCAGTGGCCATTTATGATGAAGTAGAAGCCTTAAATTACGATGCCGCCAATACCTATTCGCTTATATTATTTGCAATAACATTTTGCATTTTATTAGCTGTATATAGCATTAATGGTGGCTATTTAAAACGGTTTTGGAAATGATTAACCTTGATTTACATAAAAGGTTAGATGGAGCTGCTGGGAAGCTACAACTGCATATTAAACTTAGCATCAACAAAGGAGATTTTGTTACAATTTACGGTGATTCGGGTGTAGGTAAAACTTCTACACTAAGAATGCTGGCAGGTTTGATGCAACCCGATTCAGGCAATATTCAAGTTGACAATAACACTTGGTTTGATGATAAAAGTAACACAGGTATAGCTGTTCAAGAGAGAAATGTAGCATTCCTATTTCAGGATTATGCTTTGTTTCCGAATATGTCTGTAATTGAAAATTTGCAATATGGATTACGGAAAGAGCAGGACAATAGTATTATTAACGACCTACTCCAAATTATGGAGTTGCAAGACCTGAAAAACAAAAAGCCTGACACCTTATCGGGAGGGCAAAAACAACGTGTTGCACTTGCCCGAGCGCTTGTTCAAAAACCAAACATTCTGCTGTTAGATGAACCACTATCAGCTTTAGACAGTAAAACAAGAATAAGGTTGCAAGACTACCTGTTACAAGTTCATCGTGATTTTAATTTAACCACCATAATGGTTAGTCATGATATTGGTGAAATTGTAAAACTATCCAATAAAGTGTGTATCCTTGAAAATGGAAAAATTGCCAAACAAGGTTTACCTGAAGAGATTTTTGTAAATACCGGTGTAAGCGGAAAATTTAAATTTACTGGAGAAATTTTAAAAATTGAAAAACAGGAGGTGGTATATATTGTTACGGTATTAATTCAAAACAATGTTGTACAATTGATAGCACAAGCATCTGAAATAAGTAACCTATCAGTAGGAGATAAAGTGATGGTAGCTTCAAAGGCATTTAACCCAATCATCTACAAAATTTAGCCTATTTCACTAATAAGGGTTATCCCTTCCCTCTCATTTTATCCAATATTCGACTTAGCTCTACCGCTTCCTTTTTAGTAATGTTATCTAGTTTTTCGCTTTCCTTTTTTACTATTGGGTTAATCTTATTTAGTAATGAAATACCTTTATCGGTAATTGTTATATCAAGTTTTCTCCTATTATCAGGACAAACACAACGCGAAACGAGTCCTTTAGAAATTAACCTATCAATTAAACGAGTTAAATCGGGGCTTTTATCAATCATTACATCTTTTATATAACCCGCAGAACAAACTTTAGGGTGTGCACCTTTTAAAATGCGTAAAACGTTAAACTGCTGTGATGTTAAATCAAACTGTTTAAACATAGCTTTTGATTGGTCACGAAACCAATTCGCTGTAAAAATCAGGTTTAGGTGTGCTCTTTGAAAGTCACTCTCAAATTTACTCTGATTTATTTCCTCATCTATTGTCGCCATCTCTAATTTATTTTACAATTACAACTGTTGTTTAAACGAACCTAAACATTAAATACGCACAAAACAAATAAATAAGCTTGTTTTTACCGGTAGTAGCTTATTATCTGCCCTTCTTTGAAATAATGATTAATGAAATCCAAGAAATACTTTTAACTAAAACGTTGTTTAATCCTTTCCATTAATCCGAGGTCTTGCTCGTTTTTAAATAAGGCCCCTTCAAAAGGTAAACTATCTTTTGATACGTCTAGTTTTTTAAGCTTGGAAGCATCTAAGCCTCCTACTTGCAGCAATCGCAACCAATCTATTAGCTCACTGGTTGATGGTTTCTTTTTTATTTGATTGATATCACGAACCCCGTAAAACAATCGCATTGCTTCATCCACCAATTTATTTTGAATATCAGGAAAGTGAACATCTACTATGCTTTGCATGGTATCTTTATCAGGAAATGCGATAAAATGAAAGAAACACCTTCTTAAAAATGCATCTGGTAAATCACGTTCATTATTAGATGTAATAATAATAATTGGACGCTTTTTGGCTTTAATCGTTTTCTGTAATTCATAACAGTAAAACTCCATTTTATCCAACTCCTGAAGTAAATCATTCGGAAACTCAATATCAGCTTTATCAATTTCATCAATCAGCAAAACAGCTTGCTCTTCACTTTCAAATGCTTCCCAAACAGGCCCTTTGTTTATATAATTACTAATATCTTTTACTTTATCGTCACCCAATTGAGAGTCTCTTAACCTTGCTACGGCATCATACTCATACAACCCTTGCTGGGCTTTTGATGTACTTTTTACATGCCAAGTAAACAAGGGCTTATTAAGTGATTTGGCCACCTCAAACGCTAATAAGGTTTTACCTGTTCCAGGTTCTCCTTTTATTAATAGCGGTCTTTCAAGGGTTACTGCCGCATTTACGGCAATTTGTAAATCATCCGACGCTACATAATTATCGGTTCCGCTAAATGTAGTTGTGCTCATATTATATGTTTTATACTGTTTTTACTCTTGAACTCATTAAATTATTTATTGCTTCTCCAATTCCACCTATCGTTAACTCATACATCCTATCCTTCATTAACTCCTTTACCATTTGTATAGACTGTGAGCTATTCCAATACTCCTTTCCCATTGGGTTAAGCCATACCGTGTGCGGAAAGTGCTCGGTTAATCTTTGAATCCAGGTTGCACCAGATTCTTTATTGTTAAAATCAATGGCTCCTCCTTCTGAAATAATTTCATAAGGTGACATGTAAGCATCGCCTACAATAATGACTTTATAGTTAGCATTGTATTCGTTAAAGATGTCGTACATATCCGTTTCCTCTCCATACCTCAAGGCATTATCCTTCCACACTTGATCATAAAAGCAGTTATGGAAGTAGAAGTATTCCATTTGTTTAAACTCCGTTGTTGCAGCAGAAAACAAGCGTGAGCATAAATCAATGTGGTAATCCATTGAGCCTCCAACATCAAAAAACAAGAGTACTTTTACATTGTTCTTTTTGGAAGGAACCATTTCAATATTAAGCATTCCTGCATTTTCGGCAGTTTTTTTAATGGTATTATCCAAATCTAATTCTTCCTCTGCTCCTTCCCTTGCCCAATTGCGCAGTTTTTTTAACGCCAATTTAATACTGCGTGTATTCAATTCCACATCACTCGATAAGTCCTTATACTCCCGCTTTTCCCAAATTTTAATCGCCTTTCCTTGCGTGCTTTCTCCACCAACACGAATTCCTTCAGGATTATAACCGCTATTCCCAAATGGAGAAATTCCACCTGTTCCTACCCATTTACTTCCTCCTTCATGTCGCTCCTTTTGTTCTTCCAGTATTTTTTTAAACTGCTCCATCACCTTATCCAGTCCACCCATAGCTTTAATCATATCCTTATCAGCTTGTGAAAACACCCGATCAAAATTCTTCTTTATCCAATCTTCATTAAACATACGTTTCAACGGATCTGCCAATTCCACTTTATCCATACCCTTAAAATAGTGACCAAACAATTGATCAAATCGGTCATAATATTGCTCATGCTTTATTAATGTGGTTTTACATAAAGCATAAAACTTATCTACACTTAACTTAGGTAACCCTCCTTGAACGGCCTCCAACAAGCTTAGGTATTCCTTAAGCGTAACGGGTATTCTGTACTGCTTTAATAAATAGAAAAAGTCTAAAAACATAGGCGGCTAAAATACGGAAATTTTACAACCTAATTCTTAACCTATGTATAGTGACTACTACTTAATTAATTAGTTTTGCATGACAAACACGCTTATGGCAAAAAAGAAACAGGTGCAGTTAAAAAACAAACAAGTGCTAAGCAACAAGCATTTTTTTATGCGTGGAGGCTTACTAATACTCCTAATAACAACTGCCATTTATTACCAATCCCTAAACAACGATTTTACCAATTGGGATGATCCGCCTTATGTGGTAAACAATACCATCATCAGAAGTTTTCATGGTGACAGTATATCGTATACGATAAAAAGTCTTTTAACGGATAATAAGTATGTAATGGGCAATTTTCACCCCATTACCATGCTTACCTATTGCGTAGAGTATAGCATTTATGGCCTCAACCCAAAGCCATACCATGTTACCAACTTGTTTTTTCATTTACTTAATTCTTTGCTGGTACTCTTATTTATTTGGTTGCTCTGCAAGAAACGTTATACTGCCGTCATTGTTGCGCTTCTTTTCGCCATTCATCCCATGCATGTAGAATCAGTTGCATGGGTAGCAGAACGGAAAGATGTGCTTTATACCTTCTTTTCATTAGGAGCACTCTCCACCTATTTATTATACCTAAAGGCAAACACAAATAAAACACTGCTTTACGTTGTCACAATTATTTTATTTACCCTAGCCCTACTGTCCAAAGCAATGGCAGCTTCCGTAGCTATACTTTTTATTGCCATTGATTATTATAAAAACCGACAGTTTAATACCAAACTGTGGCTAGAAAAACTTCCTTTTATTGGGCTAGCCGTTGTTTTTGGCGTTATTGCCATATATGCTCAACAATCATTAAACGCCCTGGAAGACATAGAAGCCTACAATGTTTTTGACCGGATTTTATTTAGTAGTTATGGGGTGCTAACCTATATATGGAAGGCTATACTTCCCATAAACCTTAGCTGCTTTTATAGTTATCCTTTTAAAACCGACGGCTTATACCCAATGTACTTCTATGTTAGCCCAATAGTTTTGTTAACCTTGTTTTGGGGAGTGTACAAATCACTTAAATGGAATAAGGATATTTTGTTTGGATTTGCATTCTTCTTAATAAGCATAGCCTTGGTATTGCAAATTTTACCAGTTGGAGGTGCTATTATTGCAGAACGTTATACGTATATACCTTATATAGGCCTATTTTTTATTGTTGGGAAACTATTGAACAACATTATTACCAACAATAAACATAAATTAGCCAAGTACAAACAACTTATAGTTGGTGCTTTTGCAGTAATAATAATAGCTTACGCTTTTGGTACTTATAAACGGAGTATGGTTTGGGAAAACAGTATAAGCCTTTGGACGGATGCCATTGATAAATACAAGTTTACACCAAGGGCGTTCTCACATAGAGCAAAAGCATATTATAAGGTTAACAATTACCCTGCTGCCATTGCAGATTATAACTGGTATATCCAAATTAAGAACGATAATGCTGATATATACTATGATAGAGGAGTATGTTTCTTAAACCTTAAGCAATACCAATACGCAATTACAGATTTTGATAAAGCCATTCAATTAAAGCCAGAGTTTCCCAAAGCCTATTACAACAGAGGAATTACCTATGATGACACAGGTAATTACCAAAAAGCAATAGCGGATTATAGTACGTGTATTGAGCAAGATCCTGAATTTAGCGATGCTTACTTTAACCGCGGGGTAATATACTTTAAAATGCAAATGTATGAGGAAGCTTTAAATGATAACCTAACAGCAAAAGGCTTAGGCCAGAAGTTAGACCCTCGTATTATTCCTACTATTCAGCAAAAATTAAACGAGCAGAAGCAATTATCTAGTAAAGTTAATTAACCAGGTTCTGCTGTTATTGGTATTGTCTGTTACCACCATTTTTAATTCATGTTTTCCTGGTGGTAATGGTTTATCAAATTCATAAGTCAGCATTTTTTTCTTTTTGTCATAGGTAAAAAGCACCCACTTACCATCAATGGTTCCTCTATACGTATTAATGCCCGACAAATTATCCGTTATTCTAAACCTTATCCTTTTAACAGCGCTTAAATTTACATTACTTGAATCGCTTATCTTTATGTAGGACTTAATTACTGGCGCAGTGGTATCAGCCATTACAGTAAACTTTCCAAAGTTTTTAATTTTAGTAGTCATCCATCCGTTTTCAAAAACACCTCCTTTTGAGCGTTTTTTGCCTTTTCCTAAAACTTGAACTACAACCAACTTATCCGTTAACCTTTCTGGAACATTTATGGTTTTAATTTTCAACTCACAATAATCATTTAAAGGGGTTAACCAACTTTGAAATCTGCACATTGGAGCATAAGTTCCCCACTGTTTTGTAGTTTTTTGGGCTACCAAATCAATATCATCGTATAGCGCAAAAGCTGGAATACGTAATGAAGCCCAATCACTACTAAATACATTTTCTTTTAAACAATTAAAATGTAAGCTATCCGGTATCTCTTTAGCTGCAAGTGGTGCAATGGACTTCTTAGTCCCTTTAACTTTAAATACTAATTTGGACTCATTTCCAGCAAAATCTTTAACTATTAAATTTATCCAATGATCCAAACTATCATTAACAGTTAAAATGCCTCTATCAACATATTCTTTATTTACACCGAGCTGATTGTTTTTTGATAAAAAGCATTTGTGGATTTTTATACTTTTTTTCTGTTTGGTGGCATAGTCAATTTGTGTATTCACATATCTAGACTTATCAAAAGAGAATTTATCGTACTCAGCATAAAAGACTTGCTTTCCTCCAGCTAATAGTTCCAAAGAGTAAACAGCGTTTTTACCGTAAGGTCCAGTTTCGCGATCAAAAGACTGTATACCAAAACCTACGCTACCGTTGATGGTTAAAGTATCTAATTTACTAATCACATATTCTTTGCCAACTTTATACGTTTTTAGCCTTTTGGCTCTATTCTTTCCGTTTATACTTGTACTGTCATTCATTGGGTAAATGGCCAAATAGCCAATTACAGGTTTAACATCATCTTTAACATTATAACCAAATAAATAAGGGTTCACAGGCATTTCAGATTGCGTTTCACGAATTTCAAAATGTAAATGAGGCCCTGATGAGCCACCGGTATTTCCTGAGTAAGCAATTAATTGCCCCTTTTTTACAGGTAGCCAGGTAGAATCTATTAATGTATCAATTACAAAAGATTCATCCGCATACTGAATTTGCTTTGCAGCTGAATCGATTGTAGGAATGAATCTACTTAAGTGCGCATACACACTTGTGTATCCGTTAGGATGATTGATATACAGGGCATTACCATAACCCGTAGGCTTAATGTTAATGCGAGAAACATAACCATCGGCAACTGCATAAATAGGCACCCCAACTCTTCCTCCTGTCCTTACATCAAATCCTGAATGTAAATGATTAGGTCTTGCCTCACCAAAGTTACCTGCCAAGGTTATTTGCCCCTTTACTGGCTGAGCAAAGTAATCTTGTGGATAAGGTGTTTGAGAACTTAATTTAAAAAATACAGAAAATGAGAGACTTACAAGAATAATCAATTTGTTCATGCAGTCAAAAATAAGAAATGAATCAGCACCTTAAATATTTTGAAATTAAATTTATCAACCGTAACTTTGGGAAATTCTAACCCACCATAGTACAGTATGAATGATTTAAAGGAACCTGTTGACCTATTAAAAGGTAAAATTGAGCAGTTAATTGCTCTACATCAGCAACTTAAAAAAAGTCATGATAGTTTAGAAACAGAAAATATTGCTTTAAAACAGACTGTTGCTGAACAAAAAAGTGCTATTGAGGTTTTAGAAAAAGAAAAGCAAACGATAACAGAAAATAATAACAACGAACAAGAAAAAATAATTACCGATTCTAAAATAAAGATTGATGAGCTAGTACAGGAAATAGATAACTGTATTGCTCTTTTGAAGTAGATGGAATAAAGTGTTAAAGAATTATTGATATTCAAACACAACAAAATTAATGGCTGACGTATCGTTAAATATCACTATAGCAGGGCGCTCTTACCCACTAACTGTAAAGAAGAATGAGGAAGAGAAAGTGCTGAAAGCTGCTGAAATGATTAACGACAAAATAAAGGAATTTGAAAAAAATTATGGTGTACGCGACAAGCAAGACTTATTAGCAATGAGTGCACTTAATTTATTGTCTTCGAGTAATAACACTCCTGATAAAAGCCCTGAGCTGGATTTAGATCCTCTTAATCAGCTTGATTTTTTTGTAACATCTTATCTTCAAAAGCAAGGCATCGCCTAATAATTAGTCAATTGTTCTAATTAATAGCTGTGCTAGGCATCTAAATCAAGGTGATTCAACGTGTATTGCCTTAAGTATTAACTATTTAACTAATAATAATGGAAATCATTACAATAATAGCGGCAATAATAGGGCTTGGACTAGGAGCACTTATTACATACCTAGCTGTTACAAAAGGAAACGCAAAAAAAGCTGAGAAAATCATAAAAGATGCTGAGAGTAAAGGGGAAATGCTTAAAAAAGATAAAATTTTACAAGCAAAAGAGAAGTTCTTACAGTTAAAATCTGAACACGAAAAACATATAAACGAGAAAAATAAGAGTACACAACAAGCAGAGAACAGGATTAAGCAAAAAGAACAGTCTTTATCTCAAAAGCAAGGAAACGTACAACGCAAGGAAAAAGAATTGGACCGTATCAGGGAAACCTTAAATACTCAGCTAGAGGTAGTTGAATCGAAGAAAAAGGAGATGGACAAATTTCATCGCAAACAAGTTGAGCAGTTGGAAACACTTAGCGGGATGAAAGCAGATGAAGCAAAAGAGCAATTGGTAGAATCGCTTAAAGCTGAAGCTAGAACAGATGCGATGGCACAGATTAAAGATATAGTGGAAGAAGCTAAAATTTCTGCTAACCAAGAAGCCAAAAAAATTGTAATTCAAACAATACAACGCGTTGCTACTGAGCATGCTATAGATAATTCTGTTTCTATTTTTAATATAGACAGTGATGAAGTAAAAGGAAGGATTATTGGTAGAGAAGGAAGAAATATTAGGGCTATGGAAGCTGCTACGGGTGTTGAAATTATTGTTGATGACACTCCTGGTGCTATTATATTGTCTGGATTTGATCCTATAAGAAGGGAAATCGCACGTTTGTCCTTGCATCAATTAGTTACGGATGGAAGAATTCATCCTGCTCGTATTGAAGAAGTTGTTGCGAAAGTGAAAAAACAAATAGAAGAGGAAGTTATTGAAACTGGTAAAAGAACTACTATTGATTTGGGTATCCATGGATTACATCCTGAATTGATTAGAATGGTAGGAAGAATGAAATATCGTTCGTCATACGGACAAAACTTACTCCAACACTCACGAGAGGTTGCAAACCTTTGCGCTACAATGGCTTCTGAACTTGGGCTAAATGTTAAATTAGCTAAAAGAGCGGGTCTTTTACATGATATTGGCAAAGTGCCTGATGATAGCCCGGAAGTACCTCACGCTATATTAGGTATGCAATTGGCTGAAAAGCATAAGGAAAAACCAGAAGTGTGTAATGCTATTGGTGCACACCATGACGAGGTGGAAATGACTACATTAATTGCTCCTATTGTGCAAGTTTGTGATGCAATATCAGGAGCGCGTCCTGGTGCCCGTCGTGAGGTTGTAGAACAATATATTAAGAGGTTAAAAGATTTAGAGGCACTGGCCCTATCCTACCCTGGTGTTGAAAAAACTTATGCAATACAAGCCGGTAGAGAGTTAAGGGTAATGGTGGCATATGATAAAGTTTCTGATAAAGATGCAGAAGTACTTTCTTTTGACATTTCTCAGAAAATCCAAACAGAAATGACCTATCCAGGACAAGTTAAAGTAACCGTTATTAGAGAAACTCGAGCGGTTAGCATAGCAAAATAATGGCTCCTACAAAGCTGAATAATAAGAACATAGCGGTATCTATGATACAAATGAGCTGTGTTAAGGATAATGCCGCTAACCTTGACAAAACCATTACAAAAATAAAGGATGCCGCCGCTAAAGGTGCCCAAATTGTTTGCTTACAAGAATTATTCAAGTCTTTATACTTTTGTGATACAGAGAGTTATGAAAATTTCGAGTTAGCAGAAAGCATACCTGGACCAACAACTGACGTTCTTGAAAAACTTTCGAAAGAGCTAAATGTTGTAATTATCGCATCCTTATTTGAAAAACGAGCAAAGGGTATATACCATAATACCACTGCTGTGTTAGATCCAGACAAAGGTTATATAGGAAAATACAGAAAAATGCATATTCCTGACGACCCTGGGTACTTTGAGAAGTTCTATTTTACCCCAGGCGATTTGGGTTACCAAGTATTTGAAACAAAGTTTGCAAAAGTAGGCGTATTAATTTGCTGGGATCAGTGGTTTCCGGAAGCAGCCCGCCTTACAAGCTTAATGGGTGCTGAATTATTGGTATATCCAACGGCAATTGGTTGGGATAAAGAACAAGATAAAGAAACCAATAATGAACAATACAATGCCTGGCAAACAATTCAGAAAAGCCATGCAATTGCTAATGGTGTTCATGTTGTTTCTGTGAATAGGACTGGTACTGAAGGCAATATGCAATTTTGGGGAGGATCGTTTATTAGTAATCCTTTTGGTACAGTTTTACACCAATCTCCTCATAATGAAGAAGATATAAGTGTTACAGAAATTAATCTGGAAAAAACAGATGAATACAGAATTCATTGGCCATTTCTACGAGATAGAAGAATTGACTCTTACAATGACATTCACAAACGTTTTGTAGACGAAGCTTAACGATAAGAGCTACAATGCTAGCAACGCCCAATCAATTAAATTATCGATTTCCTGCAGAATGGGAAAAACACGAAGCCACTTGGTTAAGTTGGCCACATAACCAGGACACCTGGCCTGGAAAAATCGATCAAATACTTTCATCCTACGCCAAATTTATTGAAGTACTTAGCAATTGTGAACTGGTACGGATTAATGTTAACAATGCAGCCATGCAGGCAAAAGCGTCGGAAATTTTAACTAATCATGGGCTTGATTTAGGTCGAATAGAGTTTTATAATCATACTACCAACGATGCGTGGTGCAGAGACCATGGTCCTAGCTTTTTAATTAATGAAACAGCTGATTCTAAAAAAGTAATTGTTAACTGGGAGTACAACGCTTGGGGTGGTAAGTATCCACCATTTGAACAAGACAATCAAATTCCAAGTAAAATAGCAGAATCATTGGGCCTACCCATATTTAATGCGGGCATTGTAATGGAAGGTGGTTCCGTTGATTTTAACGGTGATGGAACTTTAATAACAACCACCAGTTGCCTTCTTAACAAAAACAGAAATCCACGATTAAATAAAGAGGAAATTGAACAAAAGCTTATTGATTATTATGGTGTTAAGCAAATTTTATGGCTAAACGAAGGTATTGAAGGGGATGATACCGATGGGCACATTGACGATATTACCCGTTTTATAAATAAAAATACCGTTGTAAGTGTGGTGGAACATAACGCTAACGACCTCAATTATAACGCTCTAAATGAAAATATTAAGGAGTTACAGAAAATGAAATTAGAGGACGGTAGTTCAATAAACATTGTTGAATTACCAATGCCCTCCCCCGTAATTTATAACAACCAGCGTTTGCCGGCATCTTACGCAAACTTTTATATTTGTAATGATTATGTAATTGTTCCTACTTTCAATGATAAAATGGACGATAAAGCATTAGATATAATACAAGGCTGCTTTGATAGTAAAGAAGTGATAGGTATAAACTCTGTAGATATTATATGGGGATTGGGTAGTTTTCATTGTTTAAGTCAACAAGAGCCTGAAATTTAAGCGATTAACTATGGGATTTATTATTCAGATTATCATATCAACACTGGCTGTATTAATTACGGCCTATTTATTACCTGGAGTCAGGATTGAAGATAATGACTTTTTTACAGGACTCACAGTGGCAGCCGTATTGGCGTTTTTAAATGCAGTTATTAAACCGTTAATGATTCTTTTTACCATTCCAATTACATTTTTTACCATGGGATTATTTTTGCTGGTTATCAATGCATTAATAATATTAATGACGGATAACCTAGTAGCTGTCTCTTATACACATCTCCGAGCCCACGAGACCCGGAA
>CAXHCC010000007.1:0-30390 GCA_964014945.1 uncultured bacterium
CACAACGCACATCGTCGGCAGCGTCAGATGTGTATAAGAGACAGAAATTGGACCTGTTCCTTATGGCACTTACACCCTTCATTTGCAATACTTGGGTTTTGCGGATTACACCCAAACAGTAAGTGTTAATCAAGCCAATGTAAACGTTAAAATCGATTTAAAACCAACCACAAAAAAGCTTAAAACGGTTAAGGTGAAAGCAGAAAAAAAAGAAGTAGGTTCAACCCGACAAATGAAATCCATTGAAGGAGTGGTGATTAGTCAAGGTAAAAAAAACGAGGTTATAAAAGTGGCAGATTTAGATGCCAACAAAGCCACCAACCAAGCACGACAAATTTATGCCAAAACCCCAGGTTTAAATATTTGGGAAAGCGATGGAGCAGGTATTCAATTAGGAATAGGGGGTAGGGGCTTAAACCCTAGTCGTACTTCCAATTTTAACACCCGTCAAAATGGTTATGATATCAGTGCCGATGCCTTGGGATATCCCGAAAGCTATTACACACCACCTGCCGAAGCCATCAAAGAAATACAATTAATTCGCGGTGCCGCTTCCTTACAGTTTGGTACCCAGTTTGGTGGTCTGCTAAACTTTGTTTTACACGATGGGCCTACTACTGATAAACCCTTTGAGTTTATCTTACGTCACAGTATTGGTTCTTTTGGTTTACACAACACGTTTGTAAGTGCAGCCATGAACAAAAACGATCACCGTGGCTATGCTTTTTTCCAGCATAAAGTTGGCAATGAGTGGCGACCAAATTCTGAATTTAAAGTATACACGGGAGGGTTTAATTACAATTATAAAATCAATCAAAAAGCGTTTGTAATCCTTGAGTTTACTAAAATGTATTACCTAGCGCAACAACCCGGGGGCTTAACGGATAAAGAATTTTATCAAGATGCATCACAGTCAAAGCGAACCAGAAACTGGTTTGAGGTAGACTGGAACTTAGCATCAACTTCATTCAATTATGGCTTAACAGGCAAAACAAGATTCAAAACACAATTCTTTGGTTTGTTAGCATCACGAAAAGCGCTGGGTACATTAGGTAATATTTCTCGTGTAGATGATCTGCAAGAAGAACGGAACTTAATTACTGGTGAGTTTAAAAACTTTGGCAACGAATCACGTATTGTGCATTTGTACAATGTAGCCGGATACCAGTGGGCAGCTTTATTAGGTACCCGTTATTATCAAGGCTATAATAAAAGCGAACAAGGCGGTGCGGATGCAACAGACCAAGCTAATTTTGTGTTTAATAATCCTATTAATTTGGAAGGCTCTAGCTATGAATTTCCAAGTAGAAACATATCTGTTTTCGGTGAAAATATTTTCAAGTTTGGTAAAGGGTTTAGCATAACACCAGGTGCTCGTTATGAGTATATCAGCACCAATGCAAAAGGATCCTATCGTGAGCAAATTACCAACCTTGCCGATAGTGTAATATTCGACACCACTTATACAGAGGATAGAACCAATAATAGACATTTATTAATTGGAGGCATTGGTGTGAACTATAAGTTTAACGACACCTTAGATTTGTACGCAAACATTTCTCAAAACTACCGCAGCATTAACTTTACCGATATGCAAATTCAAAACAGCAATTTTCGTATCGATCCTAATTTGCAAGACGAAACAGGTTTTAACGCCGATGTAGGCGCGCGAGGTGTAATCTTTAAAAAAGTAAATTACGATGTGTCTTTATTTGCCTTGTTCTATAATAACCGTATAGGTGAAATTGATACTGTAAACCAATCTACTTTTATTACTTATCGTTATCGTACCAATGTGGCAAGTGCATTAACTAAAGGCGTAGAGGCTTATGGCGAAACCGATGTGTGGAAACTTTTTTTCCCAGATACGTCAAAAATTTCCTTGCGTGTATTTGCCAATTTTGCTATTAATGATGCACGTTATGTAAATTCGAGTAATTCCGCCATTAACAATAAAAAAGTAGAATTTGTACCACCTTATACCTTAAAAACGGGACTTACATTTTCCTATAAAAATGCATCCATTAGTTACCAATATGCTTATGTGCAAGAACATTTTTCAGATGCGACTAACGCTGGAAAAGACATCAACGATAATGTGGTGTTCATACCTAACGCGGTAGTAGGTGTCATCCCTTCTTATTCGGTTATGGATCTATCGCTTAAATATGAAATTAAAATGTTTCGTATTGAGGCAGGTGTAAACAACCTAGGCAATCAAACCTATTTTTCACGTAGAGCAACGGGCTACCCCGGCCCAGGAATTATTCCTGCCGCTACCCGTAACTATTATTTTACATTGCAGCTAAAACTCTAGCCTCTCCAGTAATTATAACTGCTTACCCAACTATTGGTATATTTTTTGTAACTTAATACCATGTAATTGCTAATAAAATGAAAAAGTTTAGCGCAACCATATTGTCCCTATTTTACTTGTTAACCGCTACGGGTTTAGGGGTAACTGTGCATACTTGTGATGATATAATAACAGCAATAATGTTGTCAGATAATGCACCTAGCTGTTGTTGTGATGATGAGGAAGAGATGAAGGAAAGCTGTTGCAATGATGAGTTGATTCAACTAAATGTGTCGGATGAGCAGCTGCTAAGTGAACAAACACTGGTAAATTTTGAAAACACGTTCGTATCGAACCATTACCACTTTGCTTCCTTTTTTGAATCTCAAACAACGCATATAGGTTTTTCAGCAACGGATGCGCCGCCTCCTCCAAAAGCATCCATTCGTATTCTTACTTGTTCGCTTACCTTTTACGGATAACGTTTAGTGATAATTGTCGGCACTTATTAAACAGTGCATTTATATTATTACTCACTAAAATTTACGTTATGAAATCAATTTTTATTGCCATGGGCATGGTCTTTTTGTTGACCAATGCTAATCAATCTTTGGCACAACAAAGCAAAACAAAAGTTAAAACGAGCTTCCATGTGGATGGCGTTTGTGAAATGTGTAAAGCACGAATAGAAACTGCCGCCTTGAAAGTTAAAGGCGTTAGAATGGCTATTTGGGATGTAGATACTAAGACAATTTCTGTTGTTTATTCAACCAAAAAAACAACAGAAGATAATATACACCAAGCTATTGCAGGGGTTGGTCATAATACAAGCAAAGTTTCAGCCACGGCAGAAGCATATAATGCACTGCATGAATGTTGTAAGTATAACCCCAACCCATAACGCAATGAAGGCAACAACTAATTTTATTGGTGCATTCCTTTGTTTAGCGCTACAGGTAAGTAATGTGTTTGGGCAAAGTGCCGTAAACATTCAAGGACGGGTAGTAGAACAAAACGCCAGCGGTAAGGAAGAGCCTGTAATTGGCGTAAGCGTTTATTGGGTGGGCACTAATTCAGGAACCTTAACTGATAGTGTTGGTAAGTTTATTTTGCCTGTTTCAACGGAAACCACGCAATTGGGAATAAGTTTTGTTGGATTTAATACGGACACAATTAATATTATCAATCCAACTGAATACATCAATCATACCTTAACGTCAATAACAAACCTTGAACAGGTAGAAGTGGTACATCGAAAAAAAACTACGAACGTATCCTATCTAAATCCAATAAAAGTAGAAACGCTTGGTGAAAAGGAAATTCAAAAAGCTGCATGCTGCAACCTTTCTGAAAGTTTTGAAACCAACCCAAGCGTAGATGTATCTTTTACAGATGCCGTAACGGGAACCCGTCAGATACAACTCTTAGGTTTGGCCGGCCCCTACACGCAAATTACGCGTGAAAATATGCCTGATGTAAGAGGGCTTTCATCTATGTATGGCATGGCATTTATTCCAGGTACCTGGATAGAAAGTATTCAGTTAAACAAAGGCGCTGGTTCGGTGCTAAATGGTTTTGAAAGTGTTGCAGGGCAAATTAATGTGGAACTTAAAAAACCGGAAAGCGCAGAAAATCTTTTCTTGAATTTGTACGGTAATGAAGGAGGAAGGGTAGAGGCCAATTTGAATTTAGCACATCAGTTTAACAATCAAAAATGGTCGTCGGGTTTATTGTTACACCACCTACACAACAGTGTACGAAGAGATAGAAATGGGGATGGCTTTTTGGATAACCCTTTAAGTAATCATTTAATTGCCCTTAACCGATGGAAGTATTTAGATACGAATGGGCTTGTGTTTCAGCTAGGTGTAAAGTTCACGTTGGCAGATCATGTGGGTGGTCAGTTTGTCGTGAACAGAACAAGTATGGCACCTTCATTAACCAATTGGGGTATGCATACCAAAATAGATCGTTACGAAACTTGGTCAAAAATTGGGAAAACATTTAATGATAAACCGTATAAATCTGTTGGGTTGCAAGTTTCCGGAGCTCAGCATAATCAAAACAGTTATTTTGGTTTACAGCAATACAGCGCAAGTCAAAGTAGTGCCTATGTAAACGGCATTTATCAAAACATTTTCGGTAATACCAATCACAAGTATAAAGCGGGCGCTAGCTTGCAATACGACGATTATCAAGAATCCTTAAATGATACCACTTTTGATAGAACAGAAGTTGTTCCCGGCGCCTATTTCGAATATACGTTTACACGTGGCGAGCAATTTAACTTGGTGGCGGGTTCACGCATCGATTATCATAACCTATTTGGCGTTTTTGTTACACCGCGTATACACTTGCGTTATGCCTACAAAGAAAAAACGGTTTGGAGAGCTTCCGCTGGTCGTGGTCAACGAACTGCTAATATTTTAGCAGAGAACAATAACTTATTTGCAAGTGCTAGGCAGGTAATTATTCAAGGCGATAATACAAATAAACCCTATGGCTTAAATCCTGAGGTAGCATGGAACTATGGCATAAACGTTACGCGCAATTTTCGCTTGGCCTATAGAGAAGGAAGTACAAGTATTGATGTTTACCGTACCGATTTTGAAAACCAAATTGTCATAGACCTTGATCAAAGTCCACAACAAGTGGTATATTATAATTTGCAAGGTCAATCGTATTCCAACAGCTTACAAGCGCAGATAGATTATGAATTAATTAAGCGCTTGGATGTGCGTTTGGCGTACCGTTGGTTTGATGTAAAAACTACTTACAACGGAATCCTCTTGCAAAAACCTTTAATAGCAGCGCACTTGGCATTTGTTAATTTGGCTTATAAAACGCCTCGCGAGTGGAAATTTGATTATACCTTACATTGGCAAGGCGAAAAAAGAATCCCTAATACAGCAACCAATCCTAGTCAATATCAGTTGAACAGCAACTCGCCTAACTTCATTACTATGAATGCACAAATTAGTAAAACGCTGCGCGAAAAATGGGATGTTTATGTGGGTGTTGAAAACATTTTAAACTACAAACAAACTAATCCAATTGTAGCAAGCGATCAAGCCTTTAGTCCTTACTTTGATGCTACCCTTATCTGGGGGCCTGTATTTGGTAGAAATACCTATTTTGGCTTAAGGTATAAAATCAAATAGGAGTGTAAGGCTTATTGCTTTAGTAAAAAGCTAGGCCAATATGAGCTTACTTTCTTCGCGTAACGCATCTCTATGAGCAGGGTGGGCAAGGCCAATTAACTGCTCAACGCGTTCTTCAATTGTTTTGCCGTACAAATTAGCAATACCATATTCTGTTACCACGTAATGAACATGAGCACGGGTGGTAACAACACCGGCACCTTGTTTTAAAAACGGAACTATTTTAGAAGCACCTTTGGAAGTAGTAGCACTTAATGCAATTATGGGTTTACCACCTTCCGATAAGGATGCCCCTCTTATAAAATCCATTTGCCCCCCAACGCCTGAATAAATATTGCTACCAATAGAGTCAGCACATACCTGACCCGTCAAATCAATTTCGATGGCGCTGTTAATGGCAATTACTTTTGGGTTAGCCTGTATTACAGATACGTTGTTTACGTATTCAAAATCCAACAATTGCACCATAGGGTTGTCGTCAATAAAATCATACAACTTTTTACTTCCTATTACAAAAGACGATACAATCATACCCGGATGCTTTTTTTTATGTGCACCATTTACTACGCCTTGTTCTATTAACGGTAATACACCATCAGAAAACATTTCGGAATGAATCCCTAAATTTTTATGCCCACCTAAACACGATAATACCGCATTGGGTATATCTCCAATACCCATTTGTAGGGTAGAGCCATCTTCAATTAAACTGGCGATGTTTTCACCAATTAATTTGTTGGCATCACTTAAGTCTTTATAAAGTACTTCCGGTATAGCAACACTATTTTCAACGCTAATATTTATTTCACTAATGTGTATAAGTCCATCTCCATGGGTACGTGGCATTTCCTCATTTATCTGCGCAATTACCAATTTAGCGCATTGCGTTGCGGCTAAAGAAATATCAACAGAAGTACCTAAAGAACAATAACCATGTTTATCAGGTGGCGATACTGTTATGAGGGCAACATCAATTTCAATAACTCCTTTTCTAAACAAAGCAGGTACTTCACTTAAAAAAATGGGAATATAACTACCGCTTCCTTTTTGTACTGCTTCACGTGTATTGTTACCTACAAAAAATGTTTTTATCGTAAACGATTCACTCAAGGCCGAACTGGCATAAGGAGCTGCTGCTTCTGTGTGTATTTGATAAATATCTACATCGCGCAATTCTTCGCTCCGCGCCGTCATAGCAGCAATTAAATGGCTAGGTGCCGCTGCAGCCGAATGTATAAAAACATTATCGCCACTCTTAATTTTTTCTACCGCTTTACTAGCTGAGGTGTTCATGCTGAATACGTAATAGTACAAATATACGTACTTCGCAATAGTTTAATAGCTGCTTAGCTAACCTTAATAACAATCTTACCGTGGTGCAATCCATCACCAAAGCGTTGAACGGCCCAAGGTATTTTTTCAAAATCATAGGGCCCATCTATGGTGCAGATTAGTTTTTGTTCTTTAAACAGTTGATGAACGTAATCCAATTCTTGATTGGCTTTTAGCCTTACCATGTGCAAACGTTTTTTACTAAACAGCTTTAGCAAGGGGTTTAAATAGATCATTTGCAGTAGTTTGCCTGATCGCCCACCTATGGAAACATATTTACCAGCAGGCTTCAATACCTTTAAAAATTGCCACAAGGATCTGCTTGTTCTACAATCAAAAATTAAATCGTATTGCGTATCAAGTGCTGTAAAATTTACTTTTTTGTAATCCAATACTTCATCAAAACCTAGGGCTTTCATAGCGGTTAATTTTTCTCCAGTATCAACACCTGTAACATGCGCATTGTACATTTTGGCGAGTTGCAACCCAAACGATCCAACGCCACCACCACCACCATTAATTAATATTTTTTGTCCTTCTTGCAATTGCCCATCATCTCTTAAACCCTGTAAGGCAAGCATGGCAGCGTGGGGTATACTCGCGGCTTCTTCAAAGCTCATGCCATCAGGTTTTTTCGTAAGCCCTTTTTCGTTTACACAAACGTATTCTGCAAAGCTGCCAAATCCATAATCCGATATATCACCATATACAGCATCACCCACTTTTAAGTTGCGCACATCAGCTCCTACGTGTTCAACTATTCCAGCTACTTCCATACCCGGAATTTTCAGTTTTTTTCTGGGCTTAAACAAGCCAAAAAATAAACGGTAAGCATAAGGGTTGCCTGTACAAACGCACCAGTCATAATCATTAATGGTAGTGCATTTCACTTTCAGTAGCACCTCATCAGCGGTTGGTTTAGGTTGTGCAACTTCTGCTAGTTGCAGTACCTCGCTAGGGGCGCCATATTTATGTAAAGTATATGCCTTCATATCTTCATGGAGTAAAAATTTATTTTTTCGCTAAAGCATCCATTATTTCTTGATGCTTTTTCACGTCTAAATCGTAGTTTCTTAAGAACAGATAACTACCAATAAATAACATGGCCACCACAACACCTTGTGCAAGGCCCAATACATTGGCATCGCTTTGCGATACTTGTGCTGCATCCGCTAACTGTTTGGTGGTAGAACCTATGCCTGCTATGCTTACAATAATACCTGCAATGGGCGGACCAATACTATTAAATAATTTATGTGCTAAACTCTCTGCTCCCACAATCACACCTTCTCTTCTTTTACCGGTGTTCAGCTCATCTAAATCACTAATATCACCTAGCATAGAACCGGTCATAATAATAGGGCCAGCAAGTAAAAAATGTGCCAACAAACCAGTAATGCCAATGTACAAGGATAAATACCAAGCACTATCTGCCGATGGCCAAATACCAACAACTTTAAATACATACGGTATAGTAGCACAAACTACGTAACCAATGGTACCAATAATGTACACCGTTTTTTTCTCCATGCGTTTACTAATAAGACGCCAAAAAATGTACCCGATAAACATACCGGTAAACATAGCCGTACCCCACCAAAACAACATAGTATGCGATATTTTCCAAAAGTAAGTTACCATGTACATCGATAACGTTTCTGCAACACCAAAGGCAACTTGTTGTAACAACACCGTACCTGTTAATGAACGAAATGCTCTGTATTGCAAGGCATCTTTAATGTCTTTAAAGGGCAACCACATAGCTTCTGATAAAGGCAATTTTTGATAGTCGGGTGCAGAAAGTGCTTGCCCTTCTTTACGTGTAAAAACAGCACTTAATAAATAACACACACTAGAAATTAAACCAAACCACAAGGCAAATTCTACATAACCGTTAGGATTGTTTTTACCATCAGGGTAAAGTGGGGTGTTACGTAAAAAGTAAAGTAGTAAGGCAGCACCAGCAACCGATCTACCTACGGTATTGATGTACGAACGTACGGAAGTAACCAGGGTACGTTCGTCATAGTCTTGGGTTACTTCTGCACCAAACGCATAGTGCGGTACTAAATAAAAGGTAGATAGTAAACGTTGAATCAATAAGCATACAATTAACCAAACAGCTAAGCCGTAGCTATCTAAATTACTAGGTGGTGCCCAGGTATAATAAAAAACAATACCTAGGGGAATTGCACTGGCAAACATATAAGGATGCCTACGGCCCAAAGAACTTTTAGTACGGTCAGATATGGCTCCAACAATAGGGTCAGTAACGGCATCAAACATAGCTGCAATCATTAAAGCAGTAGTAACCAAGCCAACAGGTACATGCAATACTTGATCGTAGTAATATAGGATGTAAACGTTAACAATAAATCCAATACCCACCGGTGCTGCGCCAATGCCGTACCATGCTAAAAACGATTTACGTAATTTTTTAAAGGGAGTAGTACCACTCGTTGACGATGTTGTGGTTTCCATATAAATAGTTTATCCCTTTAATTGTTGATGTTTACATCAAGAAACCATTTTCATCTGCCTTCATTCCTTTTGGAACATCATTGTCATTAATCATTTCTCGTAAATCAATTTCAATGTTACGTGCAATGGAAGTAATCGGCACATCATTATAGGTTCCTTCAAATGGGTTTTCCGAATAGTCGCCAATCTTCTCCATCAAAAAGAAAATCCAAATAATTAAGCCCGACATAAATGGACACAACCAAAACATCCAAGGGGAAGTGCCGTTAAATACATTTACCAAGCCAAGCGGTACTAAGGCACAAAACACCATGGATAACCACAAGGCAGTAGAAGCATATTGCCTTGGGAAAGGGAAGTTTTTTATGCGCTCCGATTTTCCTTGTTCAGCATACAATTCGTTGATGGTATTGTGAAATTCCATGTGCCTAAAATCTTCAAAATAATTTTGATCCCTTAGCTCTTGTAAGCGTTCCGATTGTTTCTTTAATAGTTGAACCGCTTTGTTAGTTTTGCCTTCATAGCTTTTTAATTCTTCTTTGCTAATAAATTGTAATAACTCCTTGTCTAGTTTAATAACGTAGTATTCGCATACCGTTGGTAGGTATAATTTGTTAAGCCTTTCTTGTATGTGCTCCCAAGGTTGACTAAGCCTTAGTTGGTGTCTTAGGGCCGTCATCCACGCAATGTGTCGGTAAATTAACTCCTTTTTTATGGCATCTTCATTTTCACCTTTTACAAAGGCACAAACAGCCGCGCCAAATGTTCTACTGTTGTTTACTATGCCGCCCCAAATTTTTCTCGCTTCCCAAGTTCTGTCGTAGGAGCTGTTGTTTTTAAAACCTAAATAAAAGGCAACGGCAATACCAATTACACTCAAAGGTTGCCAAGGAATATACAATTCAATGTCTAAAAATACATTGGCAGCACAAATAATAAGGGTGTATAAAAACCCATAAATGAAAGGCCATTTCGACCAGTTTAAGGTCATCCAAAAACCATAGTTTCTTTTTACGTACATAAGTCAGGAATTGGTGGTTAATTTACTTGTTCAAACAAAGGTATTAACAAATCATTGAACCACAATCTGAAAAGCTTTGTTTTCCCCAGTCTTCATGTTCAAACTAAAACTTTTTTCATCAGCAGGGTTACTGGTAAACACGGTAATAGAAACCGTGTTAGGGCCACTAGATCCTTGGTTAAGTGCATATAGGTTTAACCAATTAGTGCCCTTTACTACAGGTATATTGTAATTGGTTCCTGCGTTGGTAAGTAATATGTTTTGCAATACCCAACTGCCATTTACATTTAACGAAACTAAATCGCCATCTTCTGAAGCATTGTCGTAAAACTTAACTACAATATATTGCACACTATCCGAAACGGTAATGGTTTCTTCATAGGTGCTTGGCGTTTGCATTGGCGCACAAGGTGGGTTAGCCCGCAAATTTAACTCATTGCTTTCGCTCCCTAATTCATTTTCTGAATGGTAGTTAAGGTGTATGTAATTGATGTTTTTGTAATCTGCTGGCGCAAAAGTATAGGGTATATTTATGGTAAAAGTATTCCCATCTATTGTTATTTCATCTCGCGAAAAGCGATGGGTAGCACCAGTAAGTGAGGTGAGTTCTACATCGTTAATATCATAAAATTTCACTTCTACTTCCATGTAATCAAAGCATTCTAACTCCCCATCAATTTCTCCCTTTATCCATACTTCACCTGAAGTGGCGGCACTATCACAAGTAGGGTCGCTTGTAAAGCCATAACGTATACCTTCAATTCTAAATTTTTTACAGGCGGGTTCAATAAGCGAAATGTCAAGCTTTTTATTGAGGCAAGATGATAGCACCACACTCAAAATAAGACTCACATAAAATAAAACCTGTTTCATGTTATGGTGTATAAACTAATTGTAATGCTCCGCTTTTATCCATGTCCGATTCTAATATCAAGCGCTTCCATTTTTTACCATCAAATACCGCAACTGCTGCTGTGTTAGGCGGGTACTCACCTAAGTTAAGCGCATGCAACACAATATGGTTAATGCCTTCTTGCAACTTCACTTCAATTATTTTTGGGGTGGTTACTAATTTATAATTTTCAATAAGCAAGTTGCCGTTCAATAATAAATTTATACGATCACCATCCACCGTTTTATGATCCCATACTTTTAGTTGAACAGTTTGCACGTGTACGCGCATGGTTTTGCTTATCTTATAATCTCTGCCATCAGGCTCTTTGTAAACACTGTCTTTTGGTGGCAATTTAATTTTTACTTTTTCTTTTTTAGGCTCCTTATTCTTTTCCTCTTTTGGTGGTTTAGGTGCCTTAGGTTCTTTTTTAGGCTTTTTCTTTTGCACCATTTCTTCCTTTTCTGTTTTTTCTTTTGCCTCTTTGTGCATCAACGAAAAATTATAACGCAAGTTAATGCCAACATAATTTCCGCTAGCGCTAAGTTCATCACTGCCAATGGTGTTGCCATTGGCTTGGGTAGCAGTATAGGTACTTTTAAATAAATTGCCATTTAGGTTAATACCAAAAGCAATGCCCGCACTCCACAAACTACGATAGTTAAATTGCTGAAAACCAATTTCTGGTTCTAAGTAAACGGCTCCATTGTTATACACCGTTGTCATGGTTGTTGTTTCTTCCAACACACCATCTACTGTAAAGTCTTTTTGCTCGCTAAGTGTTTTACTTCCATACAAATGATAACCGGCACCCAATTGCACATACAAAAACTCAAATTTGCCAAGGGGTTGTATGTACTGCACACTGCTAAAAAAGCTCATGTGCCCAATGGTATTATTAAACTTGGCTTCAAATTTATCGTTATAGCGCTGGGCAAAAGCAACATCTTTTACCTTCCAAATTAAACTATTGTTACCCAATCCCGTTTCAATTGCAAAGCGGTTGGCTACTCGGTATTGTAATGATAGTTTGGTGTTGAGCTGCCACGGTATACTTCTGTTTTTTAGCACCGACCCGTTTTGTTGTGCCTTACCAAAACCCATGCCGGCCATGCCTTGCACCGCAAAAAATAATTGTTGTTGTGCATAACTGTACTTAACAGTTATGAAAAGTATACATACAAAAAGGCAACCCTTTTTCATGTCGATGAAGTTAGCAATTATTGCGCCAATTGTTATGGCACAACTTTTTCAATTGTTACATTGGTAGCGTTTGCATACGAGCCAGAAAGCCCCTATTCATTATAACACATTTCGATAAGGGTAAAGTAAAACACACGCTTACTGTCCACTTTATTGTCATTAACTTTTGCTGGTATAAAGTCGCATCCTTTTTCAATAAAATGCTAAGCTATTCCGCTAAGCATTTAGATTATTTATTTGCCAAAATAGGCTTTCATGGGTTTAAAGTAATGCTCTTCCCAACCGTTTTTATACTGTTCTCCATGTTCAGGTAAATTTGTATGAATTAAGGTAAGTTCGGTTTGTCCATCACGTTCATTTAACAAAATTTCTATTTGAGAATCTTCTTCACTTGCATCAAACTCCGTTGTTCGCCAAGTTTGTACAATGCGTTTGTTTGAAACTAATTCCAAGTTTTTACCCTCTATGTACCCATCCCATGCTGTAAAGCTATCGCCAATGTTATCGGTAATTGATGCAGCACCGCCGGTCATTTCTGAATGCCCTTCAGCGTTTAACCATGCTGTATAAATTTCTTCCGCACCAGCGGCTATCGTTGTTGTTAAAGTAAATTCCATATTAGTTCTCTACATTATATAAGATACAATCCAGTTCATACGCTTATTAAATTTAAACAAAATAGAACAAAATCGTCAATTTAGATTGTTAATTAACTGAATTATGCTAGTCTTTAAGCAACAATAACCAGATGTTTTTGGGCGATAAAATGAAAACTGCGAAAGTAATAAGCTAGTCCGTAAAACGGTTTCGCAATGACGAAAGGGGGAGGGAAGCAAAAGCGAAGTACTCTTACTTAAACACAATGGGCTTGTTGGTGGCCGGAATTTTTACCAAATGAAAAGGCTGTTCCATCACGGTAATGACAAGTCCTTTGGGAATAGTGTGTTCTACAGATACAAAAACGGTGTCCATATATTCAATAATATTTTTTACAATAACATCATAACCACCGCTTCCTTTTACTTCTTCAAAAGCAACAACAATAATGGAGTCGGAAAAATTAATGGTGGTATCTGCACAATTTATGGTAGTAACATTGGTCGTATTCATTTTGTTTTTAAGTGCTACCCATGACGAATTATCCCTTATTACCGTATCGTGTTTATGTATTTTTTCAGCACCTGCACCATAAAGTGCTCCGTCACACATTTCAACAAATTTTATAAGTGTGTAATTAGCTTTGCTAGTATCTATGCCTTGTGTGCTGTCTAAAGTGGTGGTGCTGTCGTTTGCAGAATTGCCGCCTGGGTTGCTAGGCGTTTTTTCACAAGCACTTAACAGTGCCGCTACCCATAAAACAAATAATAAATTTTTCATTTCACTAACTTACAAAAAAGGCGCAAGAACAAAATGTTCTTGCGCCTTTTTTAAATACTCATTCTCTGCAATTACGAAGCACAAGCTTCCGAGCACTCATGCCCTTTTTCACCATGTTTTACATGGCAACCATTGGCACCACATTCATCGTTACAAGCATGCTCGGTTAATCCACAGTCTTTACTGCAATCGGCATTGCATACATGTTCTTTTTCTCCTTCCGCTTTATGGCAACCATCGGTAGCACATGATTCACTACAAGTATGTTCTTTTTTATCGTCTTTATGACATCCTTCTGTTGCACAAGCTTTGCTGCATTCGTGTTTCGCTTCTTCTCCGGTTGCTGCTGCTTCATCGTTAGGTGTAACTGCTTCTTCTGTAGCAGCTTCTTCCGCAGCAGCATCAGCTGCTTCGCTGTTGTTTTGGCAAGCCACAAGGCTGCTTACAATAAATAAGGCCAGTAATGATTGGTAAATTGTTTTTAACATGATAGTAGTTTTTAAGGTAATAATTGGTGCTTAGTAGTTAATTAAGGTAAATCCTTACAACTAATTTAATGCTTTAAACGCACCTTATGGCATAAGGTTACCATTTAATACTAACAATATACGTGTGTGGGTAAATGAGGTACTGGTTAAACCTCTTCGTCTAGCTGGTTGGTTACCACATGGTAGCGTGGGTCGTCAATAGAGGTTTCTATGATATCGCCAAACTGTTTATTGGCTTTAAGTAGTAATAATTTACACTCCGGACTTAAATGCGTTAAGCGTAAATTTTTGCCAGCATCTAAATACTTGGCAGCTATATTTTTTATGGCTTCTATTCCCGAATGATCACTAACGCGCGATTCGATAAAATCTACTTCAACATTCTCTGGGTCGCTTTTTACATCAAACTTGCTGTTAAACTCTTGCACACTGCCAAAAAATAAAGGCCCCCAAATTTCATATACTTTAGTGCCATCTTCTTTAACGCGTTTACGCGCTCTAATTTTAGTGGCGTTTTCCCAAGCAAAGGCCAAGGCACTCATAATAACACCAGCAATTACAGCAATGGCTAAATCTTGCCATACGGTAATAGCCGAAACAGCAATTAACACAATGGCATCGGTACGTGGTATTTTATTTATTATTCTAAAACTACTCCAAGCAAAGGTGCCAATTACCACCATAAACATAACTCCTACCAAAGCGGCAATCGGTATTTGTTCAATAAGTGGTGCGCCGAACAATACAAAACATAACAAAGCAATAGCAGCTACTGTGCCTGATAACCTTCCTCTACCACCTGAGTTTACATTAATTAACGATTGACCAATCATTGCACAGCCACCCATGCCTCCAAACAAACCGTTCAGCATATTGGCTCCGCCTTGGGCAACACATTCCCTGTTACCGCTTCCACGTGTTTCAGTTAAATCATCAATCAAGTTAAGGGTCATTAAAGATTCTATTAAGCCAACGGCGGCCAATAAAAAGGCAGTGGAAATTACCAAACTCCAGTGCCCTTTAATGGTATCAAAAAGGGTGAAAATTTGTGCTTGAAAAGTAGGTAAACCTCCTTGTAATCCTTTACCGCCACCTTGGGCAATAAAACTACCTACGGTGCTGGCATCTATGCCACCAAAAATGGTGATGCAGGCCACTGCTACTATAGCAGTTAACGCAGCTGGTATTTTATCGGTAAGTTTGGGCAAGCCAAACATAATGCCCATAGTAACCAAAACCAAGGCAAGCATGGTGTACAAATCAGCACCTTGCATCCATTGCATTTGCCCATCTACATTTTCTTTAAACAAACCTAATTGCGATAAGAAAATTACAATAGCCAAGCCATTCACAAATCCCATCATTACAGGGTGCGGAATTAAACGCACAAATTTACCCAGCTTTAAAATGCCAGCGCTTATTTGTATGGCACCCACCAATAAAAGGGTAATAAACAACCATTGTAAACCTAAATTGTCAATTGGTGTTGCTAAGGCATCTCCTACTTGATTACCTTGTTGTATTAAGTGTACCATTACTACCGCCATGGCTCCCGTTGCTCCTGAAATCATGCCTGGTCTACCGCCAAACAAGGCCGTAACTATACCCATCATAAAGGCGCCATATAAACCTACCAATGGGTCTACGCCCGCCACAAATGCAAAGGCAACCGCTTCAGGTACCAAGGCCAAGGCAACGGTTAAACCTGATAAAACATCGTTTTTAGGGTTAGGGCTAAAGTGGTTAAAGAGTTTTTTCATAGATGGTTAATTTTCAAGTGGGCAAAGGTAAAATATTAAGTCAAAGCAAGGCGCTTTGTTAAAAAGAATGCATAAAATTTACAGCATACTTTGCGCAATTTTTAAATCGCGCGCAGTGGTAATTTTTATGTTTTCTGTATTACCCGATACTAAATTTATGGAGGTGCCAGTAGCTTCTAAAACACTTACATCATCGGTAAAACCATCTTGATAATCTTGCTCAAACGCTTTTTTAATAAGGTTGCTTTGAAAGCATTGTGGTGTTTGTACAATTACAATATCATCACGGTTAACAGCAGCATTGCTATCACCGTTTACATTTCTAATACTGTCACTAATAGGAACATAAGGAGCAGCATTTCCTTTTTGTTGGGCTGTTTCAAATGTATTTAAAATGGTTTCAGTACTTACTAAAGGGCGGGCTGCATCGTGTACACCTACCACACAGTTTTCGGGTACTAATTCCAAGCCGTTTTTTACGGAATGAAACCGGGTAGCACCACCTTTACAAACCGTATGTGTTATTGTAAATTTATGGTCATTACATAACTGCTTCCAATCATTTTGCAACACTTCGGCCAAAGCAATAATGATGTTAACACTGGGCATAGCATTGGTAAAACGTTCAATGGTATGCATTAAAATAGGTTTCCCATTCAGTTCAATAAACTGTTTGGGTGTATCCGATTGCATACGACTACCGCTTCCGCCAGCAACGATGATAATGTATTTTTCCAAGAGCTGTAAAATAAAAAACCCCTCTCAAAATGAGAGGGGAAAAAGATTACAATATTAGCATGGCATCGCCATACGAGTAGAAGCGGTATTTGTTCTTAATCGCTTCTTGGTATGCTTTTACAATGAGGTCATAACCGCCAAAAGCACATACCATCATATATAAGGTTGATTCAGGAATGTGGAAATTGGTGATCATGCAATTGCCTACACCAAAGTCGTAAGGAGGAAATATAAATTTGTTGGTCCACCCTTTAAATGGTTTAAGATGACCTTGTGTACTTACTGATGACTCCACAGCACGCATAGAAGTGGTACCTACAACACATACTTTTTTTCTAGCATCAATGGCTGTGTTAACAATGTCACATGCTTCTTCAGAAATGTGCACTTCTTCCGAATCCATTTTATGCTTGGTTAAATCTTCTACTTCCACATTACGGAAAGTACCCAAGCCAACGTGTAAGGTTAATTTAGCAAAATTTACACCTTGAATTTCAAGTCGTTTCATAAGCTCACGGCTAAAGTGTAAACCTGCGGTAGGTGCTGCAACAGCGCCTTCATTTTCTGCAAAAATAGTTTGGTAACGCTCTTTATCTTCTTCGGTTGGCTCACGCTTTATGTATTTCGGTAATGGTGTTTGTCCCATTTCTTCTAAGGTTTGGCGAAATTCATCGTAATCGCCATCAAATAAAAAACGTAAGGTACGTCCTCTCGAAGTGGTGTTGTCAATTACCTCAGCAACCAATCTATCATCATCGCCAAAATATAATTTATTACCAATACGAATTTTACGAGCTGGGTCTACTAACACGTCCCATAACCTGCTTTCAGCATTTAGCTCACGCAATAAAAACACTTCAATTTTAGCACCAGTTTTTTCTTTGTTTCCATACATACGTGCAGGAAATACTTTGGTGTCATTTAATATCATGCAATCGCCATCATCAAAATAATTCAACACATCTTTAAATTTTTTGTGTTCAATTTTTCCTGTGTCGCGGTGTACTACCATTAATTTGGCATTTTCGCGTTGTTTTGATGGCTTATCTGCTACAAGATTGTCAGGCAGATTAAATTTGAATTGTGATAGTTTCATAAATCTTACGGGATTTAGTGGTTAAAAAATTGTTGGGCTGCGAAAGTACTACCTCAAATAGGCGAAGTCAAGCAAATTGCCAATTATTTTTCTTTTTTCAGCAATTCTTCAAAATCGCTAATGGCAATGGCTTTATTTACAAGGTGTTCGCCAATACGTGTACGACGCAAGGACGTTAAATGAGCCCCACTTTTTAAGGCCAGCCCATAATCTCTTGCCAAGGAACGTATATAGGTACCCTTACTACAAACAACCCTAAAACTAACTTCAGGTAAATTACAGCTAGTTATTTCAAATGCACTGATGTGTATGGGTTTGGATTTTATTTCCGCCTCTCCTCCTTCGCGTGCGATATCATACGCTCGGCGCCCGTTAATTTTTATGGCCGAATAAATGGGTGGTGTTTGTTCAATAGCACCAATAAATTGTTGGGTGGTTCTTTGTAACAAGTCTTCCGTAATATGCTCCGTTTCAAAAGTAGCATCTACTTCGGTTTCTAAATCAAAACTAGGTGTGGTGCTGCCAATACTAAAAGTGCCGGTATACTCTTTTTCTTGCCCTTGGTAGGTGTTAATGTTTTTGGTTTGCTTGCCAGTACAAACAATTAGCAATCCTGTTGCCAACGGATCTAAGGTGCCGGCATGTCCTACTTTTGGTTTAATACGATTTTCGTTTTCTAATAAGCTAGGGTGCTTTTTAATGAGATGTTTAACCTTGTTTACTAACTGAAAAGAAGTCCAGTGTAAAGGTTTATCAAATAATAAAACTTCGCCAGTTCTAAAATTAAACATTAAACGATGGTTAATTCGTAGCCAGAAAGGTATAAGATTACAATGGTAAGACCAATTGCAATACGGTAATAACCAAATACTTTAAAGCCGTGCTTGGTTAAAAATTCAATAAACGATTTAATGGCAATCATGGCAACAACAAAGGCAACTGCATTACCTACTAACAATAAATTAATTTGTTCACCATCTAACTGAATACCTTCTTGATAATAATCAAAAAGCTTTTTAGCGGTAGCACCAAACATAGTAGGTATGGCTAAAAAGAATGAAAATTCAGCGGCTGCTTTACGTGTAAGTTTTTGCGTAAGTCCACCTATAATAGTAGCTGCAGAACGGGATACGCCCGGTATCATTGCAATAATTTGAAACATACCAATTTTAAATGCCGAAGGGTAGGAGGGGTCTTCGTCCGACTTCCCAGTATCATCAAACAGCTTATCCAATAACAGAAATATAACACCTCCAATAAATAACATAATACCAACTACTACCACATTTTCTAATAGGGCATCTATCATGTCATTAAACAATAAACCAAAAAACACAGCGGGTAAAAAAGCCACAAATAATTTCATGTAAAAGGTGGTAAGCTGCTCAATGGTTCTTTCGCCAGGTAAAAATCTTTTCCAGTATAACACCACCACAGAAAGTATAGCGCCTAGTTGAATAACAATGGTAAACAGTTTAGTAAAAGGGTCTTCTGCAATACCCATTACCGAAGAGCCAATAATCATATGCCCCGTTGAGGATACTGGTAAAAATTCGGTAATGCCTTCAATTATAGCTAATATAACTGCTTCAAAGGTGGTCATAAATAAAAATTGGGATGTTAAGCTTTAGACTTTTTCATGATACCCACCAGCACAATAATAAAGCCAATGAGAATGGTCATAGGAGCAACGGTAATTCGCCGAGTGCTAAACAGTTCTTCTTCAAAAAAGTCATTGGGATCTTCTGCCCCACCACCTATCATTAATAAGTAGCCAATTGCTACAACAACAACGCCTACTACAAGTAGCTGGTAATTAATTTTGCGAAATGCAAATCCTTGTTTTTTTAATGGTCCGTTTTCTCCCATGGTTTACAAATATAACTTATTCCATTAAGGTTTTGTTAACGGCATCTAAAATTTTAAATGCCTTTGCGGTAGTTTCGGCTTCGGCATAATTTCTAAGTACAGGCTCTGTGCCCGACGCACGTAGCATAGTCCACTCTCCATTATCAAAGAAATATTTCCAGCCGTCAACAGTTTCAACGCGCTGTACTTTGTAAGGTCCAAATGATTTATAAGTATCGTTACTGCAATTGCTAACTATGCTTTGTTTCAGCTCTTCGCTTAGGTGCATATCGTTACGTTCAAATTTAAAGGCGCCTACAATTTCATACACTTCTTCAATTAATTGGTTCAAGGTTTTACCTGATTTAACCATGTATTCCCATATTACCAAGCCTACCCAAATACCATCGCGCTCAGGTATATGTCCTTTTATGGCAATACCACCACTTTCTTCACCACCCAATAAAACATCTTCTTTAAGCATGATGTCAGCTACATACTTAAAACCAATTTTAGTAACCTCATAGTCCAAACCAAAGTGCTCACACATTTTTTGCACACGTGGCGTAACAGAAAATGCATTTACTACTTTACCCGTCATTTTTTTCTGGGTAACCATATAGTTTATCAATAGTAAAATTATATGGTGCGAATCAATAAATTCTCCATTGGCATCGTATAAGCCTATACGGTCAGCATCACCATCAGTAGCCAATCCACAAGCAATGTCACCACTTTCTTTAATTAAATCAGAAAAGGCTTGTAAGTTTTTATGAATTGGTTCAGGTGCCTGTCCTTCAAAACCAGGATTATCATCGCAATGTAAAAAAGTAAGATCCGGAAATAAACGGCGCATTACATTTTGTCCTGCGCCAAACATAGCATCATAGGCAAATTCCATGTCTGAATTACGTATAGCATCTAAGTCAAAGTTGGCCTCCACATGTTTTACATACATGTCCTCTAAATCAATGTATTCAACACTACCTTTCTCAACCAATTCGGCTATGCTAATAGCATCTAAATCAATTGAGTTGCTATCTGGAATTATATCTTCAATTTCTTGCACTTGTGCAGGTAACAAAGGTCCACCATAACTGCCCTTTAATTTGAAACCGTTGTAAGTTGGTGGGTTATGTGAAGCGGTAATAACAATACCCAAACTTGCCTTTTTAGTAAAGGTACCCAAGGATACCATAGGCGTAGAAACAAAGCCTTTGGCTAAATATACTTTTATGCCATTGCTGGCCATTACTTTAGCAACGGTGCTGGCAAATAACTCACCTGCATAACGACAGTCGTGGCCAATAACAACACTTTTATCGCTTCCTTGCTTATTTAGCCAGGCAGCGGTTGCTGTACTAACGCGTGCTACATTATCAACTGTATATTCTTTGGCAATAATTGCCCTCCAACCGTCTGTTCCAAATTTAATTTTTGTCATGCCATTTTCTTTTAGGACAACAAAGATAAAAATACTGCGTATTTACAGCAGAAAAACTTACACGAAGGATTTCAATGATAATTAGCATTAAATTTACCTTAAAATACCGCATTAAAGGTATGTTGGGTTCTCCTTTATGTATATAGCTTTGTTGGGTAAAATGCACGCAAAACGTATTAATATAATAGCAACATTTTAAGGGTAATGACGGCAAATGAACAGGTAGAATATTTGATGGAAATTATAACAATGCCATTTACCTACATTGTTTCTCCTGAAAAACGCATCTACTTTTTCTATTTAATTACTTCCCTGTTATTAGCTTGGTTTGTTTATAGAAAAAAAGCACGTAAAGATTCCTTTTTAGGATTTGTGTTCAATAAAAAAGTGTGGTTGGGTAAATCGCCTTTGGTTGATTATATTTTTATTTTTTTTAACAGCCTGGTAAAGGTGCTCATCATTGCACCGATCTTGGTGTATGCGCTATATTCTGTAGAACAAGTAAACCTATATTTAATAAATACCTTTGGCGAAAGCACCCTTAATTGGTCGGCTACACAAATTGCAATTGTGTATACGGTGGTGTTAATTGTTAGCAACGATTTTGGTGCGTTCTTTGTGCATTATCTTATGCATAAAGTGCCCTTTTTATGGCAATTTCATAAAATACACCATTCGGCAACGGTGTTAAATCCGTTAACACAATACCGTATACATCCAGTAGAGTTAATTGTAAATAACCTGCGCATTGCATTTATAAAAATTAGTATTACCGGTGTTTTTATGTATTTAGGAAATGGGAAAGTAAGCCTATTTACATTTTTGGGAATTAACGTATTTAATTTTTTGTTTTTGTCATTTGGCGCCAACTTGCGGCATTCACATGTTAAACTCAAATATTTTGATTTTTTAGAGTACCTCTTTATCAGTCCTTACCAACATCAAATACATCACAGCAATAAAAAAGAATTGTACGATACCAATATGGGGGCTAGGTTAGCCATATGGGATTACCTGGCAGGTACCTTGGTGAGGTCAAAATCGGTGGATAAACTAGATTTTGGATTGGGAGAAGAAGAAGATGGGAAATACGACACCTTTTGGAAAAACTTAATGTCGCCTTTTAAAAACCTATTAGGTTTAAATAAAAACAAGTAAATAGCTCAAGGATTATTTAACCCCATTTTTATTCAACGCACGTCTATATTTGCGGGCATTCACTTTATGCTCTTTATAGGTTTTGCAAAAATTATGAAAGCCAGATAAGTCTTCTTTGGCACACATGTATATATAATCGTTGTGGTCAAAATTAAGTACCGCATCTAAAGAAGACGCTCTTGGAAAACCAATTGGCCCTGGTGGTAAACCTCTTCGGCGGTAGGTATTATAAGGCGAGTTTATTTTGGTTTGCCCCTGATATACGCGGTTAATATCACTATCGCCTAAGGCATATATTACCGTAGGGTCGGCTTGTAGGGCCATGCCAATACGTAAGCGGTTGAGGTATAAACCTGCAATAATTTTCTTTTCTTCTATATCGCAACATTGCTCTGCCTGAACAATGGATGCCAATATGGCTATTTGTGTTTGCGAGTAGCCCATGTTTTTAGCTTGTTGAACTCTTTCTTTGGTCCAAAAAAGTTTATACTGTTTGGCAATACTGTCTAAAAATTGGTCGGCTGAGGTGTTCCAATGAAATTTGTATGGCGTGGCTTGCACGATAAATAAGGCCAAGGCAGTTTCGGCAGTAAAGCCGTACTTGCGCATGTAATTATCATTATTTATGGCATAATGTAGCGTTGCTGAATCTGCTTCTAATTTAGAAGTTACACGTTTTACCAACTCCTTTTTTGTGTTTATACCTTTTAAATGTATTTCTATAGGTTCTTGAATATTGTATTTTAATAAGTTAATGAGTTTGTTATTATTCATTTTAGCCAACACCCTAAACCTGCCAGGGCGCACATTTTCTGTGTAATGTTTTTTTTCGGCCAAGAATTTAAAGCTGTCCCTGTTTTTTAGGATGTGCGCTTCGCTCAATATCTCAACAACATCATCAAAATTAGAACCGCTAGGAATATAAATAAATTGCGATTTTTTGTCACCCAAATCAACGTTGGGTTGATAGGCGATTTTTATGGCATAAAAGCCCCCAATACCTATTATTAAAAATAACAGGAACATAATGGAAACCATTACTTTTTTAAATAACGACTGCTTGTTATTTGCCATAAAGAAAAGATAAAAGCCTATTAAGGAAGGCTAGTTTCTGAGGTTTTGCAATAGCAGTTCATCTTTAAATGCTCTACCATCGCGTAACCATTGTTGTTTAACGCCAACAATTTTGTATCCCAATTTAACAAACATGGCAACACTTACTTCATTATCGGCTGCAATGTTACAATATACTTGGTTCAAGTTTAATGCCTCAAAACAATATTCGGTTACCAGTTGTATAGCTTCAGAAGCATAACCTTTTCTTCTGTCTTCTTTATCTGCAATTAAAATACCAATGCCTGCTCGTAAATGGTTGGCATCAAAATCAAATAAATCAATGGTACCAACAACTTTATCATCATTATTGCATATCATTAAGCGCAGTTGTTTTGCCGAATAAATATCTTGATGTGAGGTAGATATATATTGTTCCAATACAAATCGCGAAAAGGGTGCTTGGGTATTACTTATCATCCAATTATCCGTATCGTTTTCCCATTTAAATACAACATCAATATCGCTTGGCTCTATGGCTCTTAAGTAAACATTTTCTCCTGATAATTTCATAGTAGTTGGTTTTTACAGTTCTACATTACCTTTAAATACAAAGGTGGCGGGTCCTTCCAGCCAAATATTGCTAAAGTTGTTTGTTTCATTTTGCTGGTACCTTACGGTTAAATTACCGCCCAGCGTTTTTATTTTACAAACGCCTTGGCTATGGTTTTTATTATTCATAGCATTTACCAATGCCGCCGCTGTTACACCTGTTCCGCATGAATAAGTTTCTCCTTCAACACCTCTTTCAAAGGTGCGCACAAATAAGGCATCATCGGTGTTTTCGATAAAATTAACATTGGTGCCTTCCGCTTTAAAACGTTCATTATTACGTATCAAAGCACCTTCTTTGTTTACGTCCATACCTTGTACATTTTCAACATACTTAACATAGTGTGGCGAACCTGTATCTAAAAACGAAAATTCAGCGTTCTTTTCAATGGATCCAACATCGTTCATTTTTAAATTTACCAAGCCTTCGGTAAGCCTTGCAACATGTGGCCCATCAGTGGCAATAAAATTAGCTTCATCTTTTACTAATCCTAAAAAAGAAGCAAATGCAACAATGCATCTACCGCCATTGCCGCACATAGAACTTTCATTACCATCCGAATTGTAATATATCATTTCGAAATCAAAACCCTCTTTGTTTTGTAACAGCATTAACCCATCGGCACCAATACCAAAACGTCTATCACACAGTTTCGCAACCAAATCAATTCTCGATCTGTCAAACCCTCCATTCCTATTGTCAAACAAGATAAAGTCGTTGCCTGTTCCCTGATATTTATAAAACTCCATATTACTTTAAGCGGTTTATTATGCTACTGTTGCCCTCAAGGTTAAACGATTGCGATTCATCACACAAGTCTAATTTATAAACGGTTTCTTTCAGTTGCATGTAAATCTGTCCTTCTAAACGAAACAATTTGGCAGTTTCGATGGATGGAAGTCCGTATAACATTAATTTGTTTTTATTCATTTTATACCCCTTGTAGTTCAATGGTGATTGCCACAACTCAACCAAAATCGTTGCGTCTTCGTTGTTGTGTTCATGTATCCCACTCATCTCAGCCAACAACGAATCTTTTTGTTTTTCTTCCGCACTGGCAGGGGGGCTTAAATTAACAATTTGAATTGAATTCGAATTTATTAATTCCGCTTCTTTTACAATTATTTTTTCCGGAGTCTCCGCTTTAACGCTATCATCAATTACTGGCGTTAAGGTGGTATCTAATTCAAATACGCTATCTAGTGTCTTCTGGGGTGCAATTTCTTTTGGAGCTTCTGCCATTTTACTAATGGGCATAGGCACGGGAGTAGCTTTAACTACAGGTTTCTCCGTTTCCTGCTTTTCGTCCGCTTTAAATGTTTGGTCTTCGTTAAATGCGGTCGTCTGTTGCACTATTCGATTACTTTCCGTCTGATTAGCAGGTGCGAACAAGTAAAAAAGCATACCCGCTAAGGTTAAACCAAATAAGGTGCCAAGGGCAAAAGGGATATATTTTTTGGTTGACTTGCTCATTCCGTACGCACGAATCTTCTGTTAAAGAATGTTAAAAGATACGGAGAAATAAAATAAACGGAATAAATTTTGTGTTAACATATAGTAATTTGAAATCGTAAAATTCAATATCATGAAAAAAGTTGCTACAATGATAGGTGCGGGCTTACTAGGAGGCCTTATTACAGTAGGTTTATTAAGTCTTTTTCAACCTGAGGAAAAACGGTCTAATGAGCCCGTTCGTCGTAATCAATTTCCGTCGCGTCATGTTAATATGGCAGCGGACAACGTAGTTCAAAACACCAATTTTACCCAAGCAGCGGAAAAAACAATACATGCCGTAGTACATGTTAAAACGTCGGTAAAGGTGCAGCAACAACAATACTCATATGATCCGTTTCGTCATTTTTTTAATGAAATAGAACCCAAGCAAAAAGAAATTCAACGGGGAAGCGGCTCAGGAGTTATTGTTTCTAAAGACGGTTACATTGTTACCAATAATCATGTAATTGACCAAGCATCAAAAATTGAAGTGACATTGGATGATAAACGAACGTATACAGCTAAATTAATTGGTGCCGACCCTTCAACGGATTTGGCTTTGCTAAAAATTGAAGAGAACGATTTGGATTTTGTTACTTACGGGAATTCGGATAGCGTTAAAATTGGGCAATGGGTACTCGCTGTTGGTAATCCATTTAATTTAACCTCAACAGTTACGGCGGGTATTGTTAGTGCAAAAGCGCGTAACATTAATATTATGCGAAGCAACCCCAGTAAAGGGGTTAACCCAATAGAATCGTTTATACAAACAGATGCAGCAGTAAATCCTGGTAATAGCGGTGGGGCACTGGTTAACCAACACGGCCAACTTATAGGTATAAATACGGCCATTGCTTCTAATACAGGTTCCTATACGGGTTACTCATTTGCCATACCGGTAAACATTGCCGGAAAGGTAGTGGCTGATTTGTTGGAATTTGGAGAAGTGCAACGTGCTTTTATTGGCGTAAGTATTAGAGATATTACTGCTGAACTAGCCAAAGAAAAAGATTTAGAAGCGTTAAAAGGAGTATATGTTAGCGATTTAATGCAAGGAGGGTCGGCTTCTGATGCAGGTATAAAACCCGGCGATGTTATTACAGCGGTTGAGGATGTTGACGTAAATACGGTAGCTGCTTTGCAGGAAATAATTAGTACCTACAGACCTGGTGAAAAGGTAAAGGTTGATGTTGTACGGGATGGTGTGAAGAAAACTTTTGATGTGGAATTGAGAAATAAAAATGGAAATGTGGCACTTGTAAAAAAGGAAGTTTCTTCTACTATTGCTGCTTTGGGGGTTGAATTAAAACCAATAACGGAAGCTGATAAAAAGAAATTGCGAATTGAGAATGGACTTAAGGTTACTAAACTATCAGCTGGTAAGCTGTTAAGTGTAGGTGTTAAACCAGGTTTTATCATTACGCATTTAGATAAAGAAGAAGTGCTTACCATAGAGGACGTGCAAAACGCGCTTAGTAACGTAAAAGGAGGGGTGTTGCTTGAAGGTATATATCCAGATGGATCCAGAGCTTACTATGGATTTGGTTTGTAATCATGCCATGTGCCTTCTTTGTATATCTTTGTGACAAATAATAAATTATGCGTCGTAAAGGACCAAGCAAGAATACAAGTAGGTCAAACAGCCGAGGAAAAAAGGCAAGTGCCAATGAAGAAGAAAAGCGCGGAACCCCTAAACGCTCTTCTTCGTCTGCTTATAAAGGCAGTAAGCCGCGTAAAGCTTATGATAAAAGCTATGGCAATAAAAACCCGCGATTCAAAAAAACACAAACAACATCTTCTGAGGCTATTAATGAGAATGCAGATGGATCCGTTCGGTTAAATAAATATATGGCCAATGCGGGTATTTGCTCTAGGCGTGAGGCGGATGAATTAATTGCAGCCGGTGTGGTGCAAGTAAATGGTAAAGTAGTTACTGAAATGGGCTACAAGGTTGGCCCAAACGACAGTGTAAATTACGGAGGCGAAACCCTGCAAAGAGAACGATTGGTGTATTTGGTGATGAATAAACCAAAAGATTATATTACCACTGCCGACGACCCTAAAGATAGAAGGACCGTATTTGCCATTATTAAAAATGCTTGTAAAGAACGTGTATACCCAGTGGGCAGATTGGATAGAAACACAACTGGCGTGTTAATGTTTACCAACGATGGTGAGTTAACCAAACGTCTTACCCACCCAAGTTACGGTGTTCGTAAAATTTATCATGTAGAATTAGATAAGGCGTTTACCGCAGCTGATATGAAAGCTACTGCGGAAGGTTTGGTTTTAGATGATGGTCCAATTAAGGTAGATGCAGTTAGTTACGTGGCCAACGGAGCGGATAAAAAGCAAGTGGGGGTAGAACTGCATTCAGGTAGAAATAGAATTGTGCGACGCATATTTGAATCACAAGGCTATAAGGTTAAAAAGTTAGATAGGGTAATGTTTGGTACCCTTACCAAAAAGGATTTACCAAGAGGTAGGTATCGTATTTTAAGCGAAACAGAGGTAAACTTGTTACGTATGTCTAGTTCTAAACGAAAAAAAACACACTAAAATTTCGTGCTTTACGTTATCATTAATAATGCGAATGCTTAAATTCGTTTAAATATTTTGATAACATAGTTTACATGCCTTTGGGTTTAAATAAGCAATCATGAAATTAAGTTTTATTCGATCTATTTATTTTATTTCATTACTTCCATTAGTAGCAAGCAGCATTACTTTTTTCTATTGGTTTTTTAATAGAATTTATGCTGCTGTAGATGTTGATATTAAGGGTGTAGCAAGTATCATTCTATCCTTATACCTCATTTGTTGCTTGGCAACGATTGCCATGGTTATCATATTTGTAATAAGGAATTCCAAAGAATGGAAGAAGGTGTTATTGCCATTGTTTTTTATTGGCGTAACTGTATTGTCAATTGGGATGTTTGGTGCAGTGTACGATTCCTTTAAAACAACCGTGGTTGTAAAAATTGTGAACGATACAGAAGGCTTACAGTTAAAACGAATTTGGTCAAACAATTTTGAGTATGACAATTTTGACAAGGAAAAACGAGAGCATATATTTTCATACAATCCTGTGCGTAATTACGATTGGGAGGTGCCTGAATTAACGAGCTCCGTTTACAGATACCGCTATGATTATTCAAGGGTGTTCGTTGATTTATACGATAGCGGTAACAATGTTTCTACCTATGAGTTGCCTGAGTATAAAGAAGGTTATTGTGGCGAAATAAAATTGAATGAGCTTGTAAAAAGATAAGCACATTTGTATTCCCTCCTAGGAGAAGATATTAGAAAAAAACGAAGGAATTTATGCGTGAGCAAGTGGAACAGGGCAATGTCAATGTAAAAGGTAATAGTGCCTTTAGGGTGTTGTTTCGTGCTATTATAGCCATGTTCATTATTGCTTTTGTTGGAGTAGCGGCCATTGCTTCTTTAGGTTTCTATTACCAAGATGAGGTGAAAAACATTGTAATAGCAGAGCTCAACAAAGGCTTAAATACAGAAGTAATTGTAGATGGCAAGGATATAGAATTGAGTTTGATTGAAAGCTTCCCATTTGCTGCGGTAAATTTTTTCAATGTGAAGGCATTGGAAGTCTCCAAAAAAGAAAATCCAGACACCTTATTTAGTGCGGGTATTATTTCCTTGCAGTTTAATATATTGGATATTATTGATAAGCATTATTCCGTTAAAAAAATTGCTTTGGAGGACGCTGCTATATCCATAAAGGAATTTAAAGATGGCAGCGATAACTATCATTTTTTTAAAACAAGCACAACCGATACGAGTGCAGTATCTTCTTTTGATTTTTCACTTGAAGATATATACTTAGAAAATATACAAATTGAATACAAAAATTACCGTAGCAAGCAGCAAATGATAACTACGATAAACAAGGCAGATTTGGCGGGAAATTTTTCAAATGAAACCTACGATCTTTCGGCCAACGGTGACTATTTTATTGCTCAATTCATTGATGACCAAACAGTGTACGTTAATGATAAAAGGGTGTTGGCGGATGTAATATTGCATATTAACAGGAAAGAGCAATCGTATAACATAAGCCAATGCTTATTGCAAATTCAGCAAATGCAATTAGACATAGAAGGATGTGTAGTTTATCAAAATGATGTACCCAATTTAGATTTAAAAGTGAACGGAAAGAATATGAATATTCAAGCGGTACTTTCACTAATTCCAAACAAGTATAAAACGCAAATTAATGCGTATAAAAGTAAGGGGGAGTTTAAATTTGATGCCGCAATAAGTGGAGTTTGGTCAGCGCGCAGAACTCCTTTGATTACTGCAAACTTCAAAACGTTTTCAGCTGAGGTGCTTCATTCAAAAAATAATATTGCCATGCGAAATATTAACTTAACAGGGAGCTATACCAATGGAAATTCAACTAGTATGGCTAGCTCCGTATTAAACATTCAATCCTTAGAAGCGGCAATGGATCAGGGTAATATTAAAAGCGATTTTAAGCTTAGCAATTTTAATAAGCCTTATGTGCGCGCGAATGTTGATGCAAGTATAGACCTAGCTGAAATGAAAAAGTTTTTTGCATTAGATACCATTGAAAGTTTTAATGGTGCTGCCAAAATTAAAGCCAATGTGGAGGGCTTGTGGAAGGATGTATTTTCAATTACGTCTACATCAAGTAACGTTACTGGTGATTTAATGTTGGAGAATATGAGTATTAAAATCAAAAATCAAAACTGGGCGTACTCCAATATGCAAGGCGATTTTAGCTTTAATAAAAACGATTTGGTGATCAATCGTTTTTCAGGTAATGTAGCCAGTAGCGATTTTGAATTTAGCGGCATGTTTAAAAATGTTATCGGCTTTATTTTTAAAGACAATCAAGATTTAACGATAGATGCAATGCTTATATCTAATAACATTAATTTGGATGAGTTA
>CAXHCC010000008.1:0-29256 GCA_964014945.1 uncultured bacterium
AAGCCTATGAGTATTTAGGTTTGAAATATCCAGAAAAAAGGCTTTACTTTGCAGCCCAAATTGAAAAAGTGAAGCAACTTATAGAAGAACAAAATCAATAGCCATGAGCTCTTTTTTATCCGTATTAATCGTTATAGTATGCCTTTTATTGTGCATCGTAGTTTTAGTTCAAAACTCTAAAGGTGGCGGCTTGTCATCTGCTTTTGCCTCGTCTAACCAGGTAATGGGTGTTAAAAAAACAGCGGACTTTTTAGAAAAAGCTACATGGTCATTGGCCATTGCCTTATTGGTGTTAAGCTTATTATCAACACAACCACCATCTGAAAGCGATGGCCCGGTTGAATCGCAAACCAAAGCGAAAGCATCACAAATGCCAACGGCACCAACTATGCCGGCTGCTCCAACGGCTCAGCCATTTCAGCAACCTAGCGCTCCTGGTGGCAACTAGTTGGATTAAGGCTTAAGTGTCATACTGTCACCTCAACAACCCACAGTAGTACATAGTACATGGCAATTACTGCAATTTTGTCTTTTGGCAATCTTTAAATGCGGTTGGCACAGTTAATGATACGTGCCAAGTGTAATTTTTAATGTTAAACAAATAATTAATTATAAAATAAAATGGCAAAAAAAGTAAACATTAAACCAGTAGCGGGCACTCAAAACAGAGTTGTTGTTGAAGCTGCTGCTGCAGAAGAAACTACCAAAGGAGGAATCATTATTCCGGATACTGCGCAAGAGAAACCACAAAATGGAAAAGTAGTTGCAGTGAGTGATGTTGACGATAATGGCAACAAACCAACTGTTAAGGTGGGCGATAATGTATTGTACGGTAAATATTCAGGTACTGAAATTACACTAGAAGGCAATGAATATTTAATCATGCGCGAAAGCGACATTTTTGCAATAGTTTAAACTAGTATTAATAACAATAAATAGATAAAAAAATGGCTAAGGATATAATATTTAATATAGAGGCGCGTGACCAGTTAAAAAAAGGTGTTGACGCGTTAGCGAATTCAGTAAAAGTAACATTAGGTCCAAAAGGGCGTAATGTAATTATCGATAAAAAATTTGGTGCACCTGCTATTACTAAAGATGGTGTTTCTGTTGCTAAAGAAATTGAACTTGAGGATCCAGTTGAAAACATGGGTGCGCAAATGTTAAAAGAAGTAGCTTCTAAAACTGCTGATGCAGCAGGTGATGGTACTACTACTGCTACAGTATTGGCGCAAGCAATTGTATCTACAGGATTAAAAAACGTTGCTGCTGGTGCTAACCCAATGGATTTAAAAAGAGGTATTGACAAAGCAGTTGATGCTGTTGTAACTAACCTTCAAAAATTATCTAAAAAAGTAGGTGACGATTTTAGTAAAATTGAGCAAGTAGCTACCATTTCTGCTAACAACGATAGTGCTATTGGTAAAATGATTGCCGATGCCATGAAAGCTGCTGGTAAGGAAGGCGTAATTACTGTAGAAGAAGCAAAAGGTACCGAAGACGAATTAACTACTGTTGAAGGTATGCAGTTTGATAGAGGATATATCTCTCCTTACTTCGTAACGGATGCAGATAAAATGATTGCTGACTTAGAGTCGCCAAATATTTTAATTACCGATAAAAAGATTTCTAGCATGAAAGAATTACTTCCATTGTTAGAAAAAGCTGCTCAAACTGGTAAGCCAATGATGATTATTGCTGAAGATGTAGACAGTGAAGCATTGGCTACATTGGTAGTAAACAAAATGAGAGGTTCACTAAAAATATGTGCTGTAAAAGCTCCAGGATTTGGTGATAGAAGAAAAGCTATGTTAGAAGACATTGCTATTTTAACGGGTGGTACATTAATCTCTGAAGAAAGAGGGTATAAATTAGAAAGCGCTGATTTATCTATGCTAGGTACCGCAGAAAAAATTACTGTTGATAAAGACAACACAACTGTAATTGGGGGTAAAGGTAAAAAAGCAGATATCAGCTCACGTGTTACCCAAATTAAAGCACAAATAGAAACTACTACCTCTGACTACGACAAAGAAAAACTACAAGAGCGTTTAGCAAAATTGGCAGGTGGTGTGGCTGTATTAAATGTAGGAGCTGCTACTGAAGTAGAAATGAAAGAAAAGAAAGATAGAGTGGATGATGCTTTAGCCGCAACAAGAGCTGCAGTAGAAGAAGGTATTGTTCCTGGTGGTGGTGTAGCTTATATTAGAGCTGTTTCAGGCTTAGGAAAATTAGAAGGAGATAACGAAGATGAAACTACTGGTATTGCAATTGTAATGCGTGCTATTGAAGAACCATTAAGACAAATTATTGCCAATGCGGGTGGTGAAGGTGCCGTTATTGTACAAAAAGTACGCGAAGGTAAAGGCGACTTTGGTTACAATGCACGTACTGAGAAGTTTGAAAAATTACACACTGCTGGTGTAATTGACCCTACTAAAGTATCACGTGTGGCATTAGAAAATGCAGCATCTATTGCAGCTATGTTACTTACTACTGAGTGTGTATTAGCTGACAAACCTGAAGAGGCGCCTGCTATGCCTCCAATGGGCGGTGGAGCACCAGGAATGGGCGGCATGGGTGGTATGATGTAAGCTCAAACCCAACAATAAAAAAAGCCCTCTTGGTAAATACCAAGAGGGCTTTTTTCATTCCGATAAAACTGTTAAGGACCTCCACGTTAGGCGGTATCTAATAATTTAAAACCTTTACCATGCACGTTTACCAGCTCCAGTGTATCATCGGGTTTTAAATGCTTACGCAATTTGGTCACATACACATCCATACTACGGCTGTTAAAATAGCTATCATCATTCCATATAACTTTTAAGGCCAAGTTACGGTCTAATACCTTGTTTACATGTTTACATAACAACTTTAACAACTCCGCTTCTTTGGTGGTTAATTTTGTAACATTACCCTTAACGGTTACTTCTTGTTTTAAATAATCAAAGCTGCTGTTGCCAATGGTAAACACATTGCTTTCTTTAGGTGCATCTGTAATACCCTCTATTCGTCTTAAAATAGCCTGCATACGCAACAACAACTCTTCCATACTAAAGGGCTTGGTTACATAATCATCTGCTCCAATTTTAAACCCTTCAATGGCATCTTCTTTCATTGATTTTGCCGTTAAAAAAATGATGGGAATGCTTTTGTTTTGCGCCCTTATTTCTCGTGCTAATGTATAGCCATCTTTTAAGGGCATCATTACATCCAGTATGCACAAATCAAATGTTTCACGCATAAATTGCTTCAATGCTTCTTCGCCATTAACGGCCAAACTTGCTTCAAAGCCTTTATCTTTTAGGTAGTCTTGCAATATTGCACCTAAATTTTCGTCATCTTCTGCTAATAAAATTTTCTTCATTATTCCTTAATTGCTATAAGATGCCAATTGTATTTTAAAGGTAGTACCTTCTCCTTCTTGGCTCTCTACATGTATGCTACCGCCGTGTTTATCTATAACCGTTTTTACATAACTAAGCCCCAAACCAAAACCTTTTACGTCGTGCACATTACCAGTTGAAACCCGGTACATGGTATCAAATATTTTACCCACGTTAGCCTTGGAAATACCAATGCCATTATCGGCTATGCTCAACACAATACTACCGTTTTTATTGATAGTTTTAATCTGTATAACAGGTTTCGTATTACCGCTGTACTTCAAGGCATTATCAATGAGGTTAAAAATTACACTTGTCATATGTACCCTATCCACGTTCACCATAAAATCGCTGGCGTTTAAGTTTAATGTTACTTCCGCCGCTTTACTTTCTATTTGTAATTTCATGCTCAACAAGGTTTGCTCAATAAGCAAATGAAAATCGAGTAGCTGTTGTTTTAATTTTAGCTCGCCTTTATCCAGTATAGCCGTTTGTAAAATGTTCTCCACCAATACACCCAAACGTTTATTTTCACTACCAATTACTTTTACATAATTGTCAATTCTATCTTTCGACTTTACTACATCCGCATCAGCCAACACCTCACAAGCCAAAGAAATAGTTGAGATAGGTGTTTTAAATTCATGGGTCATATTGCTGATAAAATCATTCTTAATATCCGATAGTTTTTTTTGTTTTACGATGGTACTTACGGCATAATAAAAAGCAAAAATTACGGCAAGCATTAATACCGTCGACAGGGATAACATCAACCACATAGATTGTAACAAGTACTTCTGCTGACTAGGAAAGCGTATGGATAAGTATTGGGGGGTTATAAAAACATTATCGGGGGATAGGTTTACCTTATACTTTGAGTTGTAAAGAGCACTTTGCATTTTAAGTGGTTGGTGCTTATTGGATAATCCATATTCATAATCCGCACTTATACCCATTTCGTTTAGCTCCACAGCAATTAAGCTATCCAACATAAGGGTATCAATAAAATTATTGTAGTCGTTATAAATATTTACACTCACCAGCTCATCAATAATTTCGTTTACCATACTTTCTCTTTTCGACATTAAATTATCCACGCCTTGCTGCGCATAAGCTGGAATATTTAGTGCCGTTTTGGAATACGGTTCCTCCCCTTCGATACGACTTTGTTGTTGATATTTTGTTACCTCTACACCGGCCGAATCAGCCGTAAACTCTTCTACTAATTCCGTTATCACATTATCATTCTTAATGGAAATATGATCATTGTCCAACAACTTGTCTTTTTGTGCGAGGGTACTTTTGCCTTGTTTTCTGTACCTAAACTTTTGGGTAATTTTTGCCGCTACCTTTTGTTTTTCAAGATGCTTTGCAACATTGTTTAAAGCCGCATTTACGTTTTGATCAAAACGTTGTTGAGCAACCGTGATGGCATTGTTAATCCAATACACCTGCACCAGCAGCATGCCCACCAAAGCAATACTGGCTAAAACTACTATTGTTTTTAATTGATTCGAATTCATACTTGCTTCGTATGCCTTTCTTCAATTAGCGGCAACTAATTTACAACCAATGCACCTTAGGTTAAAAAGGGGTTGTTTACGCGTTCAAACCCTATGTTGGTTGATGGCCCATGTCCGTTATAAACAACATAATCGTCACCCAACGGCAATAATTTAGTTTTAATAGAATCAATAAGTGTTTGGTGGTGTCCTCCAGGCAAATCGGTACGGCCAATGCTGCCATAAAACAACACATCACCTACAATCATAATTTTCTGTTCTTTATTATAAAACGTAATGCTACCTGGTGAGTGCCCAGGTGTAAATACTATTTCTAAAGTTGAGTTACCAAAGCCAACCACATCACCCTCGTTTAAATAACTGCTTGGTGCTGGTGATGGCTCCGCTGGTATACCATACATCTGAGCCGCCATCATCATATAATCTAACACGGGCTTATCCAATTCATTTATTTCTAAACCTAAATTATATTTTTCTGCAACAAACTTGTTTCCTAATACATGATCTATGTGGCAGTGGGTATTTATTAAACGCACCGGCTTAAGTCCCTTGTTTTCAATAAAATCAACTAACTCAGCGCGTTCCTGATCATCGTTGCATCCTGGGTCAAATATGATGCACTCTTTCGTTTCATCAAAAAGCACATAGGTGTTTTCTTGAAAGGCACCAAAAGTTAATGTTTGTACGGTAATCATAGCAATAAAATAAAGTGTAGAGCAAATATAACAATTAAGAACGCAGCGCGTTAATTTTAGTACCTTAGCGCTACAAACAACTATGGCTGTGCATACTACCAACAATACGTTTCATAAATATTGCGCTATTTACCTTGTGGTTTTCGCAATACTATTTGGTTTTGCTGGTGATATAAATGCACAATTTTATAGCGGATCGCAATTACAGTTTGGTAAAAATCGTGTTAAATACGAAAGCTTTTTTTGGACTTATTATCGCTATAACAGATACGATGTATATTTTTATGAAGAAGGTAAAGATTTAGCCAAATATGTTTCAGAAGCAGCTGCTAAACATTTGGGTGAAATTGAAACCTTAATGGATTATACAATAGACGACCGAATAGAATTTATTGTATTTAATAAACACTCCGATTTTAAGCAAAGTAACATAGGCCACTCGAGCAACGACCAATACAATGTTGGAGGTATAACCAAAATTGTGGGCACCAAAGTTATTCTTTACTACGAAGGCGATCATGCCAAACTGGATGCACAAATTAGAGCGGGCATTGCTGAAATTTTAGTAAACCAAATGATGTTTGGCGGTAACCTAAGCAACATGGTTAAAAATAGTTCTATGTTGTTTTTACCCGATTGGTATGTTCAAGGATTGAGTGCCTATATTGCATATGGTTGGAATACCGAAGTAGACAACCGCGTTAAAGACGGCATACTTTCTCGGCGCTATAAAAACATTTCCTTTTTAGAAGGTGATGATGCAAAATATGCTGGGCATGCCTTTTGGAAACATATAGCCAATAACTATGGCGATGCTACCATACGCGACCTCTTATACGTTACCCGCGTTAGCCACAATATAGATAACGCCACCCTGTATGTTTTAGGCCAAACCGTTAGAAGCGTTTGGGACGAGTGCGTAACCGATTTTGTAAGAAGGTATGATAGCGATAACGATGAACAAGCAATCCCCGAAAAGGGTTTAATAAAAAGGCCTAAAGCTACCAGGGTGTATAATCAAGTACGCGTATCGCCTGACGGAAATACCGTTGCCTTTGCCACCAACGAATTAGGACAAAACAAAATATGGTTATACGATGTAGCCACCCAAAAAACCAAACGCATTTACAAAGCCAATCATAAAATGGCAAGGGCCAATGATTACTCCTACCCCTTATTGGCGTGGCATCCTAATGGAGAAGTGCTCACATTTATAATTGAACGCAAGGGATATATTGTTATGCAGTTTTATGATATTAAGTCTGAAAGCTTTACAGAAAGAAACATTACCGGTTTTGAAAAAGTGCTGAGCTATTCTTACCATAAAGATGGTAAGCTGTTTGCTATGTCGGCCGTTAAAAAAGGACAAACGGATATTTATGTTTTCACGGCCAGTTCCTCTGCCAACTTTCAGGTTACCAACGATATTTATGACGACCTAAACCCTTGCTTTGTAAGTAACGGAAAAGAAATTGCTTTCTCCTCTAACCGTCCAGGCGACACCTTGTACTATGATAAAAAAAGAACCTACCCTCCACGGCAAGATTATTTTGATGTGTTCATGTTTGATAATACCAACAAAAGTCCGGTACTAAAACGCATTACAAAAACCCCCAATGTAAATGAAGTGCAAGCCCATTATTATGATAGCGCGCACGTGGCTTATTTAAGTGATGCCAATGGCATTTACAACCGTTATGTAGCACACATTGATAGTACCATTGCTTTTGTGGATACCATTACCCATTACAAACCATTGATTAATAGCAAATCAACCAGCAATTATGAAAGGAGCATAATTGAGCAAGATATAAACCCAAAGGCAGGCAAGTATGCCGAAGTAATTTACAACAATGGCAAGTACCATATGTTTGTTAACGATATGGTAAAGAGCGATTCATTAAGGGCGATTAACTTAAGCAATACATCCTATAGAAACCATACCAATAACGTATTAGAAATAAAACAGGAAGAACAAAAGGCAAGCATAAAAAACCAAATAGAAATTAAAACCATTGCCGTTAAAAAAGATACAAGTACAGCCGATAACAGTATTGATATTAACAACTATGTTTTTGCGGATGAAGAAAATGAGCGCATAACCAAAAAGAAAATTGCGGACTCCTTGAATGCCGGTGTAAATGATAAATTTCAAATAGCCAAACAGGTAAATTACTACACCGTTTTTTCATTGGACTATGTAATGTCGCAAGTAGATAACTCTTACTTAGCCAGATCGTATCAGCGTTATGCAGGAGGTGGCAGCCCCGTGTATCTTAACCCTGGTCTTAATGCCTTTTTTCAAGTGAGCATCAGCGATTTATTTGAAGACTATCAAATTATAGGTGGTTCACGTTTTTCTACTGACTTGAGTAATAATGAATACTTCATCACTTTTGAAGACCGTAAAAGAAATTTAGATAAACAATTGGTGCTATACCGTCAAAAATTAAATGCTGGTATTGGTGCAAATGGCATATCAAAAATTTATACTCACGATGCGCGCTTCATTCTTAAATACCCGTTTAGCGAAGTAAGTGGAATACGTTGGTCTATTGACTATAGAAACAACCGACAAGTAATTGCCGCCACCGATGCTAATAGTTTACCCGAACCCAACACGTTCGAAAACTGGGCGTCTACATTGGTAGAATATGTGTTTGACAATTCATTACCAAAAGGCTTAAACCTATACAACGGCACCAGGGCCAAGGTGTTTGCAGAGTATTCCAAACAAATTGATAAAAAAAACACCAACTTTTATGTAGTAGGTTTTGATGCACGTTATTATCAAAAAATTCATCGCGACTTTATTTGGGCCAACCGAATTGCAGCAAGTACTTCCTTTGGGGATCAACGGTTAATATATTATTTAGGTGGTGTAGATAGTTGGTTTTTACCACGCTTTAACACCTCTACCAATATTGATAACACACAAAATTATGCCTACCAAACCTTGGCCACTAACATGCGGGGTTTTATTCAAAATGCACGTAACGGAAATAGTTTTGCCGTAATAAATAGTGAACTGCGCTTACCTGTATTCAAGTATTTTTTAAAACGCAATTTAAGTTCCGATTTTATTCAAAATTTTCAGGTAGTATCATTTGCAGATATAGGTACGGCATGGAATGGTACCACCCCGTATAGCGATGATGGCCCTACCAACACCTTGCAAGTGGGTAATGCACAAACACCATTAATTATAACTATTAACGCTACCAACAACCCAATTATTGGTGGCTTTGGCTGGGGACTAAGAAGTCGCTTGTGGGGTTACTTTGTTCGGGTGGACAGGGCTTGGGGTGTGCAAGATGGCAATGTTTTAAAACCAATAACTTATTTATCTTTGAGCTTAGATTTTTAAGTAGGGTAATCATACGTAACAACATGAAAAAATTAAACATAACTATGGATACAGCAATGATATTATTGGTGCTGGGCTTGGCCGGCGGTTTTTTAAGTGGTATGATTGGTATTGGCGGTGGTATAGTATTAGTGCCGGCTTTAGTTTATTTCATTGGCTTTTCGCAACACGAAGCACAAGGAACGGTATTGTTTATGCTCATGTTTCCTATTGGTATTTTAGGCGTATACAATTATTACCAAGCAGGTAATATTGAAATAAAAACGGCCGCTATAATGGCCCTTACTTTTTTTGTTGGTAGCTATTTGGGTTCTAAAGTAGCGGTGTCTATCGATCAAGCTACCTTAAAAAAATTATTTGGGGTAATCCTATTATTGGTTTCAATTAAAATGATGTTAGGTAAATAATTATGAGCGTAAAAGAACAAATACAAACAAAAGCAAAAGCTTACTTCGATGATATAGTAAGTATGCGCAGGCACTTGCACAGTAACCCAGAGCTTTCTTATGTAGAATTTAACACCTCTGATTTTATAGCCCAAAAGCTAAAAGAATATGATGTGCCTTTTGAACAAGGCATGGTAAAAACAGGTGTGGTAGCTTTAATTAAAGGCAATAACCCGGATAAAAAAACCATTTGTTTACGTGCCGATATTGACGCTTTACCTATTGTAGAAGCCAATGATGTACCCTACAAATCAACAAAAGAAGGGGTAATGCATGCCTGCGGGCACGATGCGCACACCTCCTCTATGTTGGGTGCAGCACGCATATTAAACGAAATAAAAAATGAGTTTGAAGGCACTATCAAAATTATATTTCAACCCGGTGAAGAAAAGTTACCAGGTGGTGCTTCTTTAATGATTAAAGAAGGGGTATTGGAAAACCCCAAAGTAGAAAAAATGTTTGGCCAGCACGTGTACCCACAAATGGAAGCAGGTAAAGTGGGCTTTAAAAAAGGCATGTACATGGCCAGTGCTGATGAGTTATATTTAAAAGTTACAGGTAAGGGAGGGCATGCTGCTTTGGCCGATGCCTACAACAACCCTTTACTTATTGCTTCGCAAATACTGCTGAACTTAGATAAGGAGTTTATGAAAGGAGAAGAAAAGCCAGCACCAACTGTATTGGCTTTTGGTAAAATAACAGGCGAAGGAGCTACGAATATTATACCTGATTATGTTAGCATTGCGGGTACTTTCAGAACCATGGACGAAGAATGGCGTGCCGAAGCACACAAGCGTATGCAAAAAATTGTAAACGATACCTCCGCTGAAATGGGCGGATCGGCTGAGTTAGACATACACGTAGGCTATCCATTTTTGGTAAACGACGATGTTACTACGGAAAATGCCATGCAAGCGGCTAAAGAATATTTAGGAGAGGAAAATGTTGAGGAGTTGCCTTTTAGAATGACCTCTGAAGACTTTGCTTATTATAGTCAAACTACACCCGTATGTTTTTACCGATTAGGTACAGCCAATAGCGCCAAAGGCATTAACAGCGGTTTGCATACCACTACGTTTGATGTAGAAGAAACTTCCTTAGAAATTGGGGCAGGTTTAATGGCGTGGTTAGCCATTAATGAGTTAGCAACTTAAACACTTGATTGCTGTTTCGCCATTTGCAGCATTTCTTTATAATGGTAAATGGTAACACCTGGTTTACCGTGCTTAGCGGCAGCTACCATGGCTTTGGCTACATCTTCTGCTTGTATGGCACGCATATTGGCTGGCATAATTAAGGACAATAATTGCATTACGGGCTTACCAATAATTTCAGCTAACCTAAACTCTTTACGGTTGCCCAATAACATAGAAGGGCGCATAAAAGCAATGCTTGGTATGGCTAATTCTTTAATTACTTCCTCTACCTCTCCTTTTAAATGTAAGTAAAAGCCGCTGGCCTTGGTAGAAGCCCCTACTGATGATACTAGCACAAAGCGTTCAACACCCAATTCAGCACAAAAGGTAGCTGCGTTTACCGGAATGTCATAATCAACTTTTCTATAGGCCGTTTTATCACCTTTCACTTTTTTCATGGTTGTGCCAATGGCACAAAAAAACACATCGCTACCCTCAATTGCTGATTTAAAGCCTTCTGCATCGTTATAATTAATTTGCACCACTTGTACTTTCGGATTTTTACTTGAAAACGCACTTCGTACGATAACTTTTATAGCAGTACAAGAGGCATCCTTTTCTAATAATCTTAATAATTTACCTCCGATTAAACCAGTGGCACCAATTAATGTGGCTGTTTGTTGCTGCATACTAGGCAAGGAATTATGATTTAATTGTATCCGCTAATCTCTTCTTATAATACATAAAAATACACGGCCATAAAATGGCAAAAGCTACCAATTAAAACAAATATATGAAAGATAGCATGATTGAATTTTATTTGTTTAAAACTGTATAAAATAGCCCCTATAGTGTAGGCAACACCTCCTGCAACTAGCCAATACAAACCTGTAATATGTAAATTATTCATTAAGGGGTTTATTGCAAATACAATCATCCAACCCATAAGTACATACATGAATGTTGAAAGTGCTTTGTATTTACCTGTAAAAAACAATTTGAGTACGATGCCTGCTATGGCCATACTCCAAGAAATAGAGAATATTAACCATCCTGTCTTTCCTGATAAGGTAATCAACGTAAAAGGGGTATACGTTCCAGCAATAAGTACATAAATAGCGGCATGATCAAAAATCTTTAATCGTTTTCTTTTTCTCTCATGTTTAGAACTATGGTAAAGCGTTGATGCCGCGTATAATACCATTAATCCAAAACCAAACAGGCCAACACTTACAACTTGGGTAAAACCTCCAAGGGTAGTTGCGCGCAACACCAAAAAAATAAAAGCAGTACAACTCAACGCAAAACCAATGGCATGTGTGATTACATTTACTCTTTCTTCCTGAACGGAGTATTCACTCATTGATTTAAATAAATTTATTGTTTGGCAAAACTAGGGCTTTTAAATTAAGCGACACACGCTCACAATTATTACCCCTTTTAACTTATCTTTGCAGGGAAAATTATTCAACCACCACATAACTATGAGTATTACTAAAGAACAAGTATTAGATGCCCTATCGCATGTAGACGATCCTGACTTAAACAAGGATTTAGTTACACTGGGCATGATAAAAGATATTGAAATAGACGGCAAAAACGTAAGTTTTACCGTGGTGCTTACCACACCTGCATGTCCTATGAAAGACATGATTCAGAAAGCCTGTATTAACGCCATTATTTATTATGTAGATAAAGAAGCCAAGGTAACCGCTAACATGACGGCCAATGTTTCTGAACGTGCTAAAAAAGGGCCGTTATTGCCGGGCGTTAAAAATATAATTGGTGTAGCTTCTGGTAAAGGAGGCGTAGGTAAATCTACCATTGCCGCTAACTTGGCAGTAGGTCTGAGTAAATTGGGTGCAAAAGTAGGCTTGGTAGATGCTGATATTTATGGCCCATCGCAAACCATTATGTTTGATGTGGTGCATGAACGACCAGCCTCTACAGAAGTAGATGGCAAAAAGAAAATAGTACCTGTAGAAAGCTATGGCATTAAATTATTATCCATTGGTTTTTTTGCTGATGAGTCGCAAGCCATTCCATGGCGAGGGCCTATGGCCGCAAAAGCCTTGATGCAATTATTTAGCGATGCCGATTGGGGCGAGTTGGATTATATGGTAATTGATTTGCCTCCTGGAACAGGCGATATACATTTATCATTAGTAGGTGGTGTTCCATTAAACGGAGCTGTAATTGTGAGTACACCACAACGCGTGGCATTGGCCGATGCTAAAAAAGGAATTAACATGTTTCAGATGGATAAAATAAACGTACCTGTATTGGGTATAGTTGAAAACATGTCTTATTTTAGTCCTGCTGAGCTGCCAGATAATAAGTATTATATATTTGGCGAAGGTGGTGCAAAAGAGTTAGCAGAAGGTTTAGAAGTACCTTTGTTAGCTGAAATTCCATTGGTACAAAGTGTAAGAGAGGCAAGTGATGCAGGCAGACCAGCTGTTTTGCAAGAAGACACACCGCAAGCACAGGCATTTATGGAAATGGCAAAAAATGTAGCACAACAAGTTTCAATTGTAAACGCAACCAAGCCGGCGCAAACGGCAGACGTTGCAGGCTAATAAATATGGAAAAAATACACGACAGAGTAGAAGCAGCATTGGACCAAATTAGGCCTTACTTAAAAGCCGACGGTGGCGATGTAAGCTTAGTTGAAGTAGACAAGGACAACAACGTTAAGTTGGAATTGTTAGGCGCTTGTAAATCATGTTCTATGAGTATGATGACGCTTAAAGCCGGTATTGAAGAAACCATTAAAAAAAACGTGCCCGAAATTGTAACGGTAGAAGCCATTAATGCAGAAATGGCCTAAAACAGCCATGGTGACTAACAAGCATTTATCGTTATCACTACTTTCTTTTTTTGTTCTTGTTGTTACGGCATGTATTCATCAAACCGTTTTTACCCCACGCGAAATAGAAGAGAAATTTTCTATTGCTATACCTGAATATTTAGCACCTTCTGAAAAATTAAATGCCGAGGCTGCCTGTCAGTTTCAAAGTTTAGACGAAGAAATTTACTTGGTAATTGCCTATGAAAACAAGGAGTTTATAGAAAGTTTTGATTTGCAACCCAGCCTAAGCGACTACCATAACAGGGTAGTACAACAAGGTTTTTTAGAAGAGATAAATGATGCGTTAATAGATACCACCATCATTGATACCCTTGGCCAGTACAAGCAGCTTATTACCACTGTAAGAGGCACCATAAACACCTACCCTATTGTTTATGAATTGCGCATTATAGAAACCGGCACGGCTTATTACCAAGTGGTTTTATGGGCACGCAAAGATAAATTTAGCAAACACCAACAAGACATTAAACGCATGTTGGCTTCCTTTAAAGAGCTGTAAAGATTATTGCCAAAGCGCTTGCAGCCATTACCCCATCTAAGATTTTGCCTATAGGATTTTAAGGCTTTATGGAGTAGCTTTAAACCTTGAAGAATTTATATAGCCACAGGCAATTTATCCGATTACAAACGCTTATAAATGTTTAATGTCGGTTATTGTGTTGCTATTATTGAGAAACAGGTATTTAACCAAACCCAGCACATAAGTATATAACAGTACCAAGTACTGATAGCCACTTGTTGGACATAATGTTGTAGCATTAGAATGACACATTTAATATTACCAATAATCATAATTATCCTTGTAGTCTTAACTGGAATTCATATTGTAATTAGACTATTGCTATTGAAGTTTAACCCGAAATTTTATGTTAAAATTGGAATCCCCGTAAAAACCAAAAAGCTTTATTTTGATAAAGCAATACAACCGCCAGTATTTAATATATATAAAAATAAGACTGTCGGTAATTTTATATTTGAAAATGGTGAAGTCTTTATTTACCCAAAACTCTTATGGTCAGGATGGTATAACTTAAAAACAGCATATATGCTTCGAGTGAAAGGCACGATAAGCAAAAGAAATGTTTTATTGAGTATTAGATTAAGCTTGCTTAGTGTTTTAACTTTATTTGCACTAGTGATTTCAACCTTAGTTTATGTTGTTTGGAATATAACCTATGGGCCTCAATGGGAAATATTAAGCTTTGTATTGCTTTTCTTGTTAGTACTAACGTTTAATAACATTCAAGCCTACTTTTTTATGGGTAAAAACTTAGCATCAATGGAAAAAGAACTTAAAGAAATAATCACAATGTCCAACACAGGCTAAAGCCAATAAAAATTGACAGATGTTCTGATTCGAATGAAACTCTACACATGTCTTTAGCCAAACGTTTATTTAACCATCTGCACTACCCCTCTATATGTATATGAATGACGGGTTTCGCTAGCGGTTACATCTATTACGTACACATAGCTATCTAATTGAGCTATTTCACTTCCGCCGTTTGCAGTACCATCCCAACCTTCATTTATATCATTGCTAATAAATATTAGATTGCCCCACCTATCATAAACTTTAAGCTCATAGGCTTCTAACCCATCTCCTTTAGGCATAAAGGTGTCATTAATACCGTCACCATTTGGCGTAAAGGCATTCGGCACAAACACCAATGCAGGAATAGAAACACGAACTGGATGCATAACAGAATCTGTACAACCTAAACTGTTGGCAACAACTAGGTTGATATAATACGTACCCGAATCGGTGTATTGATGGTACTCCGGATCTGGACTGTTACTTGTATTGCCATCTCCAAAATCCCAACTCCATGCAACCGCGTTAATAGACGATTCATAAATATCTACATAAGGTTCTAAAATAGAAGTTCCGTCGGTTTCCAATGTAAATTCTGCCAATGGGTTATTTACAACTACCACCTCAACACTACCCGTTGCATCTGCAGAACAACCCAACGAATCAGTTACAGAGACTAATTTATACGTGGAGGTACCTGCTTTGCTTGAACGCGCATTTATGCTTACACTATCACCATTTCCTGTTTGAATTTCAGGTGCAACATCCTTGTTTACACTATAGGTAATCAAATAAGGCGCTGTTCCATTGCTCGCTGTAAAAACAACGTCTTTTACAACACTGTCTTTACATACCTTGTCGCCACCAGCTATTGTTGCAGCTGGTAATGGGTTTACTGTTAAGGTAGCTGTATCTGATACCGCATTATTACAGTTACCATCAGCTACATTCGTAACTATATAAGTAGTAGTTGCGCCTGCTACTGAACTATTTGCGCCAAGCACTGCTACCTTGTTCGTACCAATGGTTGTTATTTGCCCGGCAACTCCATTTTCCGTATAAGAAATCGTATACGGTGGTTTGCTGCCTTTATCCGTTTCAAATATTACTTGGGCCGGAGCATTTTGACACACCTCAGCTGCTGACAACCTTACTTGCGCTTCTAACAATGGACGGATGTTAATGGTATACTTAGCAGAATCAGTAGCACCTACACAGGCATTGTTACTCGCAACAGTCATTGTTAGAATTACCGGGTTACCTGCATCACCTACTGCAGATACATAGCTTGGTGTTTCTGTAGTACCACCACTCAACGTTCCAATGCCACTTTCCGTCCAACTAATAATACCATCCAAACCTGTTGCTTCGCCTGCTGCTAAGGTATAGGTATCTTGCTCACAAATAGCTGTGCTGTTACCAGATAACGCTGTTGGCAATTTATCTATATTAACGATATAAGAAGCTGTATCTGTAAATCCAACACAGGAATTTACACTTGTAATTGTCATGGTTAATTGAACCGCATTGCCCCTGTCAGCTGTTACAGCCGTATAAGTAGGGAAAATTGTATTTGTATTGCTTAAGCTTCCTGCACCATTATGCATCCAAGAAATGGAACCGTTGGATGCGCTTGTTCCTCCAACTGTTGCCGTTGCATTTTCACAAATGGTAGTGCTTCCTCCAGCACTCGCAAATGGCAATGGATGGATATCTGTGGTAGTTGAATCTGAAGCTGTTTGTGTACCACAAGTATTGTTACTTGTTACGGTTAAGGTTAGTGTAACCGTTGTGCTCGTATCATTGATACTCGGATTATAGGTAGGTGTTAAAGTATTGTCATTACTTATTACGCCTAAACCAGAACTCGTCCATGTAGGTATACCGCTGGTTAAGCTTGCACCTGTAACCAAGGCGCGTCCGTTCACACATATATTGCTTACAGTACCTGCAGTGGCCGTTGGTAAAGAATCTATTTGCATTGTGGTTGTTGCTGTTGCCGTTTGCGGATTACAGGCATTATTACTTTCAACGGTTAAGGTAAAGGTGACTGTTTTTCCTTTGTCGCCTGCCGCTGCAGCATAGGTTGGTACAAGTGTATTCATACCGTTGGTAATACTTCCTGTACCATCATGCGACCACGTTGGTGTACCGTTTGTTAAGGTAGAACCTGCAATTAAAACACTTGCATTTTCACACAATGTTTGTGTTGGACCAGCTGTGGCAGTTGGTAAGGCATCTATCACAATAGTAGCCGCTGTAGTTTGTACTTGGTTACAGGTATTTGCATCCGTTACATCTTCCAACGTATACACATAGTTACCCGGCACATCGCTCATGGTTATGGTAGTTGTATTACCACTGGTAGTGGAGATGCTTTGTGTTGCCCCGCCATTTACATTATAGGTAAAGGTATAGGGGGCAACACCGTCTGCTCCTGTAAACGTAACCGTACCATTATCCGTTTCACAAATGCTTGGTGTAGCCGTTATGCTGGCAGTTGGCAATTCATTTATCTTAACGGTTATATCATCATTGGTAAATCCACAAGTGGTTAAATTGGCATCTTGTACATTTATAAGGTTATATTTAAAATCACCTACAACACCTGTTGGAGCCGCAATACTTACAGTAGCATCCGTACCTGCAGAAGTTACCGTTTGATTAGCACCACCATTTATATTGTAAGTAAATGTGTAAGGGGCATTCCCTAACAAACCAGCAAATACCACATCTGGAGATGCTGAATTTTTACAAATAGTGGCATCACCCGTAATGGTAGCACCTGGAGCTGGATGAATTGTTATTACTGCACTACCCGTTACATTATTTAAACAATTTGTAGTACTCGCATCTTGCACTCCGATTAAAGAATAGGTAAACACGCCTGTAGGATCGGTAGGGGCAGCAACAGTAGCCACACCAGTTCCATCACTCGTTGCTGTTAGCGCAGCACCACCATTTATGGTATATGTAAATATGTAAGGTGCTATGCCGTTTGCCCCGGTAAACGTTACTTCCGGACTGGTAGCTAATTTACAAACCGCAGCAGTTCCTGTAATAGTTGCTGTTGGCAATTCGTTTACGGTTACCGTGGTATTATCGTTTGCAAAACCACAAGTCGAAGCATTGACATCTTGTACTTGTGTTAGGTTGTACTTCTCCACACCCGCATTGGCGGTAGATGGCGATATACTAACCGTATTTGACGTACCGGTAGTACTTACAACCATATCGGCACCGCCATTTATATTATACGTAAAATCATAAGGCGCATTACCTTGTGTTCCGGTGAAAACAATAGCAGGAGCAGGTCCGTTTTTACAGATTTCCGTACCACCTGTAATGGTAGCACCTGGTGCTGGATTTATAGTAATAATTGCACTTCCAATCGCCGTATTTAAACACGCTGCCAAACCTGAATTTTGTACACTTACCAAGTCATAGGTAAAGGTACCCGCTGAGTCAGTTGGTGCAGCTACCATTGCTATTCCTGCTCCGTTGCTCACCACAGTTTGGTTCGCTCCTCCATTAATTGTATAGGTAAACGTATACGGCGGAATACCGTTTGCACCTGTGAAAGTTACATCTGGACTTGCAGCATTTCTACATACACCAATCGTTCCGCCTATAGTAGCAGTTGGAAGCGGATCCACTGTTATGGTTCCTGTTCCGTTTCCTTGACAACCATCTGCCGTTGATCCGGTTACGGTATACGTTGTAGTAGCCGTTGGGTTCGCCACGGTATATGCTGGTGTAGTTTCACCAGTAGACCACGTATAACTTACCGCGCCGCTCGCTGTTATTGTAGCAGCCGTACCACTACAGGTAGTAGCACTTGTTACCGGAATAGTAGGACTACCATTTACAACTACTCTTGCTACATCTGTTACATCACAACTATTGGTTGCTCCGGTTACGGTATAGGTTGTTGTAACACTTGGCGATACGTTAATTGATGGGGTTGCGTCTCCGTTAGACCATGAATAGGTATTCGCACCACTGGCTGTTATAGTAGCCGTTTCTCCTTCACAAATCGTATCGTTTGTAATGGAAAAAGTAGGACGGGTATTTACCCAAATGGTTTGCACCACATCCGAGCCACAATTATTTAAATCGGTGAGCGTATAGGTTATGGAGCCGGTTGCTGTCGGCGTGACGACAATGGAATCTATCATAGTGGTTGGTGAGGCAACTTGCCCGGTTGACCAAGAATAATGGACGGGGAATTCTGTTTCTGCTTTTATGGTAACCGTTTCGCCCAAGCATACTGTTGCAGATGGAGATACTGTTAAGTCGATAAATACTGGTATTGCAGGACCCCATACGATTCGTACTTGTCCATCTGCACCACTTCTACCCGGGAAATTACAACCAAAAGTACCACCACCACCACCACCACCTGGTGATCTACCAACTTCCGCTGTATCTACTGTACAATCGCCACCAATTCCTGGTCCACCATTGGATGATGAACCACCTCCACCTTGGGCACCACCAGCAGGAGGAATTCCTCCAGGCGTAATGGTATCGTTATTTCTATTCGGCCAACCATTGTCAATTCCCATTCCGTCACCACCATTGCCACCCCAACCAGCTGAAGCACCTCCGCCACCACCTGGCCAGTTACCGCCACGCCCGCCATTACCGCCGCTGTATTTTACATCACCATATCCTGCATACGCCTGTCCACCAACTCCTCCTGAACCATCTTCTCCTTCTCTATCATTGGTACGCAATCCACCTCCACCACCCAACGCCATTACTGTAAACGGCGATTGAAACCAAGACATTTCTCCCGGTAAGCCTTTAAAGCCATTACCTCGTCCACCTTTACCAACTGATAAATCATACACTTCGCCCTGCTTCACTTGAATAACCTTGCTACTAAAGCCGCCGCCGCCGCCGCCGCCACCATCGTAACGACTTCTCTCAGCACCGCCACCTCCACCTCCAGCACCCCATGTTTGTACGGTTGCCGAGCTCACACATGCCGGTACGGTCCATGTATAATCGCCAGCCGTACTAAATACCTCATCTAATTCGTAAGAAGGCAAAACAGTAATGGTTTTAGTAGCCACTGCTGGATTACATCCATTGTTACTAGCGGTTAAGGTAAGTTGCACCTCTCCCACAAAACCAGTCTCTGGGGTAAAGGTTACATCCGAAGGCCTATTTGTTTCACCGGTAGTACTCAAGGTATGGTTACCAGCTGGCGTACTATTCGTAATTGACCAAGAAGCACCCGTAACTGAACCACCTACTGCCGCGTAATTAAGCGTATAAGTGTTTGTACTGTAAATTGTGGTATTGGGCCTGCCTGCATAAGCCGTGGCCACCGCATTACTCGCTACCGCATCTACTGCCGTAGTTGTATATGGCGTACAACCTGGTGCACTAAGCACTGTTCTGTACCAAATGGTATTATTTAATGGACCTCCTGGTGTATAGGTGTTGGCAGTTGCTCCGCCTATGGCAGTAAATCCACTTGTTGGTCCTGTTGTAGACGACTCCCAACTGTATGTTGCCGGTGTGTTGGCCGGATAAGGAGTAACCGACAGTGGACTTGGCGTATTGCCTGTACAAATGGTTTGAGGAAAAGAAGTAGTACCTGATAAAGTGGCTACAAATACTTGCACGGTATTTGTGGTATCTGGCGTACATGTACCTTCTCCCACAATGGCTCTATACCATGTAGTGGTATTGATAGAAGGCGGGGTTAAATTAGCCGTTGTTCCACCTAAAGGCGCAAACCCACTGGTACTGTCTGTAGTAGATGCTTCCCATGCATAAGTATAATTCGTGCTAGCACCTCCGCTAGCCGTTGTAGCTAAATTAGCAGGTGCGTTACCAGGACAAATTGTTTGTGGTGCAGCCAAAGTAGCATACACAAGAGGCGGAATGGTTACCCGTATAAAACCCGTTGAACCTAAACCGCCTGAAGTACCATTTGTACCAGATCCACCACCACCGCCACAACCAAAGCAGCTGAAATTTCTTATTCCTGGCGCATTATCCGATCCTCCAGCTCCACCGTTTCCTAAACCATGTTGACCTATACCACCGGCGCCACCAAAATCGCCAACTCCGTCTCCACCTACAGCGCCATTGCCCATACTTGAGCCAGAAGCACCGCCACCGCCACCACCATCATCATTGTAGTTGCCGCCATTTCCACCAGAAAAAGTTACATCGCCAATACTTGTACCAGCATCTCCACCAGCACCACCAGTACCACTGCTAGATGATGCTCCACCTTTTGCCAAAACCCTGGTAGGGTTATCAAACCATGAATCGCCGCCAGGCGTACCCATAATGCCAGGTGTTCCTAAATGTAAGTTATAAGTGGTGTTGGGTGTTACCGCCAATACAGAACGAGCGTATGCACCGCCACCACCGCCACCACCGCCGGAAGTTCCTGTTACTCCAAAGCCACCACCAGATCCTCCCCAAACCTCAACAGTAATAGAGGTTACACAAGCTGGTACAGTAAAGGTTTGGTCGAAATCAGCAGAATCGCCAGTGCCGTTATAAAATTCGTATTGCGTTCTTTTTTGTGCAAAGCTATTCGATCCAAATAAAGAAAGCAGTGAAATTAAAAGAATAGAACGCCATATGAAAGCGTCTGAATTTTTGATCGAAAAGGAGATCAAATTGCTATAGTTTAAAGTTTTCATCGTTTGGTTTTAGAATGTGAATTCTTACTACACAAGTAGATGAAAAAAAATGGAAAAGGTTCAAACGGCTACCTTATTGGGGTAACGGATTTGCAAGTAACGTATTTTTTTTTCTATCATGCTGACAAACAAGGAAATAAATTTTTATATTTGATTAATCGTTTGACTATTTAGGGTCAAATTATTCGATTTATAAGCATACGTTTTGACAAACACTAAAAAAAATACTAGCGCTTTGGAGGAATTGCAGAGACAATACGTTCGCAATTTTGTAATTATTGTATTTGTGTTTTTAACAATCACGGCTGCATTTGTGGCTTACTACGATTGGGCACTTTCCCTTACCCTTTTTGGTCTGCCATTATCCATAATGGCTTATTTGTATTATTTTTTAACCAGATATGCCTTCAACTTTGAGCTCATTAATCAGTTGGGCATCTACTCTTTTACCCTCTACATCATTGTTATTTTGTTCTCGGGTCCTAATGTTCCTACTAGCTACCTGTATTTAATACTGCCCGTATTGGTCAATTTTATCTTCAATGGTTTAAAGGTTGCTGTAATTTGGGCTCTGTTAATGGGGGGGGTAGGCTTGCTAGCATATAACTATTCAGGCAATTTCGGTTTTGCTAACAACAACCCAATTTGGGAAAACAGTACAATGCTGTTGTTTTTTAAAGCAATTAACATCCTCAATTTTACGGTGTATCTCTTTTTTTATCTGTATTACCTAAGAGAGTTTAGTGCCTTCAACACCATTAATGTTATTAAAAAGGAAAGAGAATTGGAAATTGCCAACGCGGTTGGTAAAAATAAACCTGCGCGTACTACCGAAAGTATTGTTGAGCTATTTGATAAAATTGAATATTACTTTGCTACCAACAATAATTATAAAGAGCCTAGTTTTTCAATAGATAAATTGGCGGCAGATTTAAAAAGCAATCCTACTGAAATTACGAAAACGCTAAAAATTAGAACCAGTAATAATTTTAGAACCTATTTAAATACGCACCGCATTAAGGAGGTAAAACGACGCATTGATTTTGGCGATCATGATAAGTTTACCTTAAAACACATCTATACTGAAGTAGGGTTTGTAAACCAAGGCACCTTTAACAAATTTTTTAAGGAGGTGGAAGGCTTAACGCCTTCAGAATATATTCAGGGTTTGAGCGCCAAATAGCAATTTTAATTGGCAATCACACAAGGCGATAAAGTAAACGAAAGCATGAAAAACGGAGCATAACACAACCTATGCCCGCTTTAACATTTTAGTCGCAAGCCGTTTTTAACTAATTTAACGGTTGACGAATAAACGTCAACCAAATTGTAAAACAAACGGCATAGGCGAGTGTTATACCATTAATCACACCATAGCCAGCACCTTAGCTGTAATTTGATTATTTTAGGGCTGTGATAAATTTTAGCTTTCTTAAAAGCCGTAAGTTTTGGAAATGGTTGAGTCTCCTCACCCTTGTTTTACCAGTTCTGATATTTGGCATAGTGCTGTATATTTTTCATTTAAAACAGGGCGAGCTTATTCAAGGTGAAATTAATGCCATGAATAAAACACATAAGGGGCTAATTGTTGTTGGAGATACCCATATAGATCCATTTGAGAACTTCCCCTACATCTCCATCAAGGTTGATGATGTTAAAGTGTATGAGAGCAAAGAGAAAAGCACAGCTGCTATTTTGGATGTGGCAGATATCTACATTGGTTTTGATGCCTTGGACATCATAAGCGGTAATTATGATATTCAGAAATTATTAATTGAAGACGGTTTTTTTAATATTATCAAGCATACTGATGGCTCCCTTAACCTGCAACATGCACTCGCCGCTCCGGATGATGGAAACGTAAAAGAAGAGGAGCCACTTGACATTCACCTTAAAAACATTGAGCTCAAAAACCTGGATATTCACAAATTAAACGAAGCCAATAACATGGATGTTGAAACCTACATCTATTGGGGGAATGGTGGGTTTAAAACAGGGAAAGGTGAAATTGCCGCCCATATTGATTCGGAGTTTGAACTTAATGTAATTAACGATCACGATACAACATACATCAAGCACAAACATTTTGAGTTTCATACAGATGTTGTGTACAATGAAAATACGGGGTTAATGCTCATAAAACCTTCTGGAATAACCATGGAGCATGGAGATTTTGATATAAAGGGCAGCATTGATACCCAAAATGATATGACACTTGACCTTACCGTAAGTGGCGAAAAACCCAATTTTAATATGCTCATTGCCTTTGCTCCTGAAGATTTAATACCTGTTTTAGAAAGGTACGACAACGCAGGAAAAATCTATTTCCACTCCACCATAACAGGTCCCACGTCTGATGGTAGAATGCCTTTTATAGATGCAAAATTTGGCGCTGCTGAAGCCTTCATGGAAAACACCGGTGTTAAACGAAGGGTAGATGATCTTATGTTTAATGGACATTTTACCAATGGCGATAAAATGTCGTTTGAAACCATGGAGTTTTCCATTAACGATTTTACAGCCAAACCCGAAAAAGGAATTTTTACGGGCGCTATATTGGTAAAGAACTTTGAAAACCCTGAAATCGATATGGAGCTAAATACAGATTTCAACCTCGATTTTTTGGCAGCGTTTTTCAACTTGTCCGACTTAGAAAATGTCTCTGGAAATGTAAAGCTTAACATGCATTTTCATGATATCATTGATTTAGAACATCCTGAAAAGGCTTTAAGTCAGTTAAACCAAGCTTACTCCAGTGAGTTAATTGTTCAAAATTTACATGTTGAATCGGATGATTTGCCGGCTCCAATAGACAGGCTGGATCTTCATTTGGCCATGGATGGCAAACGTGGAGTGCTTGATAACTTCAAGTTAAAAATGGGTAACACAGACCTATCACTCAAAGGTTCCGTATCTGATTTACCCGCTATTGTACACCATACTGATATTCCTACTATCGCTAATCTTGAAATAAAATCCAAGGTGTTGGATATTTCAGAGCTCACCGGTTTTTCTAAAAATGACAGCACTGGTATTGACGAACAAATAGAAGACCTAAGTGTTGTCCTCAAATTCAACTCAAGTGCACGTGCCATCACTGAATCTAAGTACTTGCCAAAAGGCGAATTTTTTGTGGAGCAACTTCATGCTCAACTCAAGCACTATCCGCATGAGTTGCACGATTTTCATGTGGATATTCTGGTTGATGAAAGGGATTTGAATATTGTTGATTTTAAAGGGTTTGTTGATAAATCAGACTTCCATTTTAATGGAAACATTCACGACTATGGCTTCTGGATGAAAGACACCTTAAATGGAGATGTACAATTGGATGTAAGTTTGAAATCCAACCTGCTAAAACTGGAAGATATTTTCTCCTATCAAGGCGAAAACTACGTGCCGGAAGATTACCGCCATGAAGAAATTGAGCAGCTTGCTTTACACATCAATTCAGCAATGCACTTTAAACCTTCAGGGCTTCATTCTATTGACATAAAGTTGGACCAATTGGATGCTAAAATGCATGTGCACCCTATGCGTTTTGAGAATTTCATCGGCAAGTTTCATTACGAAGATGATCATGTGATGATTGAAAACATGCACGGTAAAATAGGTAGAACCATTTTTGATTTGGACATGAATTATTACCTGGGGGATGACCAGACCATTAAACTCCGAGATAACCATTTTGGTTTACATGCTAATTACATCGACTTTGATCAACTCTTCGCTTTTAACACAACACCTCCACATGCAACATCAAGCGCTGATACTGCAACACTGAGCACAAAAGATGTAGCTGCGCATAGTGAAGTATTCAACATTTACGAATTACCATTTACGGATATGACGATTGATGTTGATGTGAATCATTTCATTTACCACCGCATTGATTTACAACAAATTCATGCGCGACTGAGAACAACGGATAAGCATTACATCTATGTGGATACCATGAGCATGCATGTAGCCGATGGTAGTTTCTTAATGTCGGGATACTTTAACGGTAGCGACCCTGAACACATTTACCTGAAACCCCAATTAACAGTTAAACAGGCAGATTTGGATAAATTGTTATTTAAGTTCGAAAACTTTGGACAGGATATAATATTGTCAGAAAATATACATGGTAAGTTGAATGCAAGCATTACTGGAAACATTCGCGTTTATCCGGATATGGTTCCCGATTTAGACCAATCTGAAATACACATGGATGTGGAGCTATTGAAAGGACGGTTAGAAAACTACGAACCGATGGAAATGCTATCAGATTATATGGGAGATAAAAACCTTTCTTCCGTAAGGTTTGACACGCTTAAGAATCATATGGATATTACTAGTGGGGTTATTACTATTCCGAACATGCACATAGAATCCACGTTGGGGCATTACGAATTATCAGGAACACAATCAATGACCGACGAACTTGATTACTACGTTCGTATTCCTTGGAGTGTAATTAAACAAGGGGCACGTTACAAACTTTTTGGTGACAAGAAAACGAAAGATGGAAAAGTTGGTGACGACAAAATCATCGAAAAAGACCCGAAGGATAAAGCCCGTTACTTAAACCTAAGGATTCATGGAACACTTGACAATTATAAAATCAAGGTGAAGAAAAAAAGAAACGATTGAAATAAAGTGCTTAACCACCCTAAGGAATGGTTTTGACATCTTATACTAATCGTTGAGCACTATCATACACATTTTAATAATATATTATGAATCACTATTTAGTAATGGTTTTTTTAAGCGTAGCAATCATCACCAGTGGTTGCAAAAAAGATGAAGCTGCGCCTAACAGTCCAGGGACAACACCCATCACACAAACTACTAATGATACGTTGATAGTAGGACAGTTTGATGGGAATTTAGATGGTGTCGAAATTCGTTCAGTATGGTATGCTCCTCCCACCACGGGTTCAACAGCGGCAGGTGTTACAACCAACCGACTTAAAACCGTGCACACTTCTAACCCAGATACCACAATACACGAATTCACAAGCACAATTTTTTTTAGAACACTTAAAGAATCTCTTAATGTAATTCATAAAGCCAAAGTTGCCGGAGTAGAGCCTGACACAACGGAGTTCTTTAACATGTTCCCAAGTGGTAGTTATGAATATTCAAGTAGTCCATTTTATGGTGTAGAAATAGTGCTACACGATACAAATAATGTTAATTGGAGCACTGCCTATGGTATTGCCGATCAAACCAACAGTTCCTATACGCGTACAACATTATTTACGGACAGTTCTGGTAAAGATGTATTCTTTAGCGCTAAATTCAATTGTACGTTATATAACAAAACAGGGCAATCCAAAACAATAACAAATGGTTATTATTTAGGAGCATTTAGTATAATGTTTTAGAAAGATTTATATAAAAATGTGAGCTTTGGCTAAACGTAAGCTATCAAAAAGGAGAACTCGGTAAAATGAAAAATACATTATCTGAAACATTAAATCATAATTGTCTTTTTAAGACTAAGCGCGTGTCAATTTTAAACTGGAATTTTATTGAATCTCAAACTGAATTAAAAAACGCTGCCACCCAAAGTGTGTTAAAAATCATGACTCCAAATGTCACAAAAGCGCTACCGGACGGTTGGCAAAATATAGATACTATTGATAAAGCTGAAAACTGGATTGCTGAACGAAAAAAAGACAGCAATTTCTATTCGATTACGCTTTCAGCAACTAACGAAATAATCGGATTTATGTTCCTATACGAGAATAACGAATCAAAAAAAACGAACGAATTAAGGCTTGGTTATTTACTGAATGAATCAACTTGGGGAAAAGGAATTGGAAGTGAATTAATAAAAGAACTTGTGGATTGGAGCAAAAATGTAGGGATAATTAACGCAATATCAGGTGGTGTTGAAAAGGACAACATTGGTTCGATAAAGGTGCTTGAAAAAAATGGGTTTCATAAATTAAACGAAGTGTTACCTGGAAATATGTTACTATATAAAATTGATTTGAGTTAAATGAAAATCAGCTAACAATAGCTGAAACATTATAGCCATCCATTAGCAGCAAACAAAACTTATGAATCAGACACTAGGAGAGAATAAAAGAAATGCCATTGCATAAGGCATTAAAAAAAACAAATTTCTTAATCAAAAATATAGGCACTATGGAATACAAAAACATAGAAACATCTCAGCTCTCAATGACCCAGTTAATGTTACCTACTCATTCGAATTTTAGCGGGTTTATTCATGGCGGTTATGTACTTAGCCTCATGGATCAGGTAGCCTTTGCGTGTGCTTCTAAACATTCAGGTGAGTACTGTATAACGGCATCTGTGAATAAAGTAGATTTTTTAAATCCTATAGAGGTAGGCGACCTGCTAACATTAAAAGCATCTATCAATTACACGGGCAGAACATCTATGGTAGTAGGTTTAAGAGTAGAGTCAGAAAATATTCAATCCGGCAAGGTTAAGCATTGCAACTCTTCTTATTTTACCATGGTTGCCAAAGACAAAACAGGAAAAAGTGTACCTGTACCAGGACTAATTTTAAACTCAGAGGAAAGTATTAGACGTTTTGCCAGAAGCATTGACAGAAATCAAGAAGCCAAAAAACGAAAAGAAAGCTTTGATATTTCTGAATTTAAATTGGAAGAACACATTCAGCAGATTGAAAAGCATAATGCCAAAATTGAATTAAGTTAGCACACTTAAGCGCATGAATATTATGAATAAGCAAACGGCATTGCATATACTCTTCTTTATACTGGGCGCGGTACTGATTTTTCATTTCTTGATTTTTACCGAGCAAATACCCTACGACAAAGTATGGGCAGGAAAACTAAAATCGGTAGAGGAAATGAAAAGGTTTGAGTCTTTTTCTATACTTATGAATGCTTTTATGCTCAGCATTTTGTATATTAAGTATCGGCTATTAGCCAACAATAGCAGCAATAAATTTATTGATGTGCTCATTTGGATTTTTGCAGGTTTTTTTGCCTTGAATACCATTGGCAACTTATTTGCAAAAAACATTTGGGAATTGGTTTTAGGCACCCTGCTAACATTGGTTTCGTGCGCATTGTTAGTATTGGTGGTTAAAAAAAGAAAAACATAAACCGTTATTTAATATAGCAGTATTGATGTATGAACGCACAAGGAATTTTAGCGAAGTGTATTTCCAAAAATGTTGTCTTACAATATCTAGTTCATTTTGAAATGGAAATAGCAGGCTAGCCTAGTAAATGGAATACGTTGAGAGCAATGCGGGTGCTAAAACATTTTAATAGGAACAATACATGACGCTAGAAGATTTAGGTTTTTCGGTGGCACTTGCCAACTATCAAAATGAAGAGCAGCTTAGCGCGTTTGATGTAGGACGCGTTATTGCTGAACACAAAGAAAGGTATATTGTTAAAACCACGGAAAATGAATATGAAGCAGAAATAGTTGGCAACTTACGATTTTCGGCACAACAAAGAAGTGACTTTCCAGCCGTTGGCGATTGGGTGGCTATCTCGGCATATGACGAAAACAAGGTGCTTATTCATGCCGTGTATCCACGAAAAACAATTATTGAACGCCAAGCCATTGGAACGCAAGATGAGAAACAAATCATAGCAACCAATATTGATGTTGCTTTTATTGTGCAAGCCGTTGACAGGGATTTTAATATCAACCGCATTGAACGCTACCTTACCATTTGTTATACCGCTAAGGTAGCACCCGTTATTGTGCTTAATAAAATTGACTTGATTGATGCCACCGAACTAGAAACATTGGTTGCCAAGGTGCAAGCGCGAATAAAAGATGTACCTGTTATTACCATTAGCAACCAAAACCTAAGCGGTTTTGAAG
>CAXHCC010000009.1:0-29030 GCA_964014945.1 uncultured bacterium
ATAAAAAAGCACCACCTAAAAAGGAAGAAAAAAATAAAGCGACTCCTAAGAAAGCAGCTAAGAAAAAAGCTGTAAAAAAGACTGCAAAAAAGACTGCAAAAAAAGTAGTTAAGAAAAAGGCAGCACCTAAAAAAGCAGCCAAGAAAAAGGTTGCTAAAAAGAAAGCTGCCCCTAAAAAAGCCGCTAAGAAAAAAGCAGTAAAGAAAACCGCTAAAAAAGTGGTTAAAAAGAAAGTGGTGAAGAAAAAGGCTACCCCTAAAAAGGCGGCCAAGAAAAAAACGGTTAAGAAAGTTGCTAAGAAAAAGGTTGCAAAAAAAGTAGTTAAGAAAAAGGCTGCACCCAAAAAAGCGGCTAAGAAAAAAGTAGCACCTAAAAAGGCAACGAAAAAGAAGGTAGTTAAAAAAGTGGCCAAGAAGGTGGCTAAGAAAAAGACAGCACCTAAAAAGGCAGTTAAAAAGAAAGCAGCCCCTAAAAAAGCGGCAAAAAAAGTAGCCCCTAAAAAGGCAGCAAAAAAGAAGGTAGTTGAAGCGGTTGCATTGGCACCAAAAAAGCCTAGAAGAAGGCCTAAAAAGGCACCTGCAGCACCTAAAAAGCCGAGTGTTATAAACACTAAAAATACACCAGAAGAGCAAAAAAGAGTAGTAGAATATAAAACACCAAAAATTAATAAACCATTGGGAAAAGCGCCTAAACCTTTTGTTAATACAGATAAAAGAACTCGCTATACGGATAAAGAGTTGAAGGAATTTAAAGTCTTAATTCTTAAAAAGTTAGACGAGGCTAAAAAAGATTTGGAGTTATTACGTAACACCTTATCGCATAAAGACGATCACGGAACAGATGATACTTCACCAACATTTAAGTTGTTAGAAGATGGACCAGAAGTGTTATCTAAAGAAGAAACGGCACACTTGGCTAACCGTCAAGAAAAGTTTATTCAAAACTTACAAAATGCCTTGATTCGTATTGAAAACAAAACCTATGGTATTTGTAGGGTAACTGGTAAACTTATATCTAAAGAACGTTTACGCAGTGTGCCGCATGCTACCCTAGCAATTCAGGCTAAATTAAACCAAAAAGGGTAAGTAAAGTTTTATAATTGAAGAGCAAAAGAGCCCCGCAAATTTGCGGGGCTCTTTTATGTTACTCTTTTTAATATGATTACTTTTGGCCATCATTTAAAACTTGCCACTTGAAAAAAACACTTGCCATAATTTCCAGCATTTTACTGCTAGACCAGCTAGTTAAAATATATGTAAAGCTCAACTTTACCTATGGTGAGGAAATTAACGTAATGGGCAATTGGTTTAAATTGCATTTTACCGAAAACAACGGCATGGCTTATGGCATTGAGCTGGGTGGCGACATGGGCAAGTTGTTTTTAAGTGTGTTCAGAATTGTGTTTGTTATGGGTATTGGCTGGTATCTATTTAAGTTGAATAAACAAAAAGCCGATTCACTATACATTGTAACCATTGCCCTCATATTTGCTGGTGCAGTAGGTAATATAATAGATAGTGTTTTTTACGGCGTAATATTTAGCAACAGTGGTTTTGATACCTTGGCTCAACTTTTTCCTGCTGAAGGAGGCTACTCTTCATTCTTACATGGTAAAGTAGTAGACATGCTTTACTTCCCGTTGATTGAAGGACATTTTCCGGATTGGTTTCCGTTTTGGGGATCAGAAGAGTTTATCTTTTTTAGGCCCGTATTTAACATAGCCGATATGTCCATAAGTGTAGGGGTTGGCTTAATAATTCTTTTCCAAAAACGGTTTTTTGATGAAACGAAGTAATAAATTAGTCATTGATTTTAGGTTTATCCCAACCAATTTATGTTACCAAACGTATTCAAATCAAAAATCTCATTAATTTTAATTAACCGAAATTAAAAGACCATCAATTAATTAATCAACACATGAAAAAACTATTACTTTCTATTATTACCATTACAGCTTATAGCCTAGGAGCTAATGCCCAGGTAAATATACCTGATGCCAAACTTAAAGCTTATTTATTGGCGGATACTACTATTAATACCAATAAGGATGCTAACATTTCAACGGCTGAAGCAAGCGCCTTCACGGGTACAATTAATGTTTCAGATTCAAGTATTGCTGATATGACAGGTATTGAGGCATTTACAAAACTTACCGTATTGAATGCAGCCAATAATACTTTTACAGCTATTAACCTAAGTTCCAATACCAAACTTGCCACCTTGAATTTAGGAGGTTGCCCTATTACTAGTATTGATGTTTCTGGTATGGATAACTTAGCATCGTTAACGTTAAGTGGTACTCAATTAACCAGCCTTACCTTGGGTACTAAAACGAAATTAACAGAGTTAAAAGCTGCTAACATTACCACCTTAACTGCTTTAAACATGAAAGGGGTTACCCCCTTAACTCCGGCCATTCCTTTGCTTAACCAACCGGCAGCTGGCTCCTTGGCGGGTGCTGATTTTGATGTTACCGGTGCTACTAGTTTAACCTGTATTGATGTAGATGAGCCGAATACTGCGGGATTAATTTGGGCAAATTCTAAAGATGCGAGCACCTCGTATAGTTCAGATTGTTCTGTCGCAGCTATTACGGCTATTGCAGTATCATCTGCTGATGGAAAAACCACGGTAGACATAGGAAGCACATTGCAAATGAATGCTACTACTACTCCTAGCGGTTTAACCGCCTACACATGGCAAGTAATCGATGGGTCAGGTTCTGCTACCATTAGTACAACAGGTTTATTAACGGGTGTAACTGCTGGAGATGTTACGGTTGTTGCAGCTTCTAATGACAACGCCTTGGGTGTTAACGGAACATTTGCTGTTACCGTTTTAGACCCATCTGGCATCGAAGAATACGTAAACGCTATTCCGGTGAACGTATACCCAAACCCGGCTACGGATGAATTGCGTATTGATGTTAAAGCGCAAATAGAAAGCTTAACCGTTGTGGATATTGCTGGTAATATCGTAAAGGCAATTAACGGTAGCGTTACTACACTTAGCATTGATGATTTAAGGGAAGGCATGTACTTTATTAAAGTTGAAACGCAAGAAGGAATATCATTAACAAATTTTGTGAAACAATAGTTAACTAATTAACGAATAAAAAAAGCCTCCAACGAAATTACGCTGGAGGCTTTTTTTGTTTTAGCAGTTTGCTTAAGCGCTCGCTACGCGTTCACCAACCAATTTGTTAGCTACCAGGTACTCACCAATTTGTACGGTATTGGTAGCAGCACCTTTACGTAAATTGTCAGCAACGCACCACATGTTCAATGTGTTGGCTTGTGTTTCATCTCTTCTCAAACGTCCAACAAATACCTCATCTTTATCATGTGCATCCAATGGCATTGGGTATTTTAAGTTAGCCACATCATCTTCTAAAATAACACCAGGAGCTTCTGCTAACAGTTTCTTCACCTCATCCATGTCAAAATCATTTTCAAACTCAATATTAAGGCTTTCGCTATGCCCGCCCATTACAGGCAAACGTACGGTAGTGGCCGTAACCTTAATGCCCTCGTCCATGATTTTTTTCGTTTCATTAATCATCTTCATCTCCTCTTTGGTATAATCGTTATCCATAAATACATCAATGTGCGGAATCACGTTCATATCAATCGTATAAGGGTAGGCCATTTCTCCTTCAACTCCTTTGCGCTCATTCATTAATTGGTCAACCGCTTTTACACCTGTACCTGTTACTGATTGGTAAGTAGATACAACCACCCTTTTTATGTTATACTTTTTATGTAATGGGTTTAATGCCACCACCATTTGAATGGTAGAACAATTAGGGTTGGCAATAATTTTATCATCCGTGGTTAATTCACCCGCGTTAATTTCTGGCACAACCAATTTTTTTGTTGGGTCCATTCTCCATGCTGATGAGTTATCTACAACTGTTGTTCCTGCCTCTGCAAATTTAGGAGCCCACTCTGTAGAAATAGTTCCACCAGCAGAAAACAAAGCAATTTCTGGTTTCATATCAACAGCAGTTTGCAAGCCAACAACTTTTACCTTGTTGCCCTTAAATGATACCTCTTTCCCTACCGACTTTTCTGACGCTACAGGAACTAATTCTGTTAACGGAAAATTTCTTTCTTCTAAAACCTGAATCATTTTGGTACCTACCAAACCTGTGGCACCTACAACTGCTACTTTCATTGTTTTGTTTTTAATTATTGATTAATAAGCTCACTAACAGTGAGTTTTTGCGTGTGCAAACCTAAATTATTTTTTAAAGCAGCGCAACAATTAAAAGCACTATTTTAAACGGAAGTGCATGATTTTGAACAGGGTTTTGATTGAAAAATGCAAACAAAAAAGGCTTGCACGCACTGCAAGCCTTTTTAGAAGGTTTAGAATAAAACAATCACACAATTATTGTTTAATAAACCTTAACACTTTGTAATCGCCAGTATCATTGGATAGTACAGCTTGATACATACCTGTTGAGAGGCTTGCGATATTAATTTGATTACCTACAACACTATAAGTGCTATTACCAACTACACGACCTGTTATATCGGAAATGCTTACTGCGTAATCTGCTAAGCGCACGCCAGTAATGGTTAAATTAAAACGTGCTGGGTTTGGGTAAAACCCAATTTTGTCTAGCTCAATTTGTTCTAACGAAGTGGTAACAGGAGTAGACAATGGCACCAAACTGCCACCCGTAGGCAAGGCAACATATAAACCAAAGGCAGCACCGTTACTATTATTAGCAGGGTTTAAAAAACCAGAGGCAACTACTACAATTGCTTTTCCGTTTAAATTTAAGGTAGATAAGGGTGCGGAATATGTCGCCACCGTGTTGCTACCTGTTTCATCTCTCACTTCAAGTGTATAATCGTTGGTGGCTAATTCTAAGTAACCTGCGAATGATTTATAACTTAAATCATCAATAATCATACCTGCACCAACACCTGTTTCATATACATCTACGGTTGGGGCATCAGTTGCACCATGATGCACCAATACGTCGGTATTAGCGGCATTGGTAGCAGCTTCTCTCCCCATATCATAAACTGCTAGTCCAAATGGAGCTGCAGGGCTATACCCCGTTGCGCTTATATTACCATCTGCTATAACTATGTATGTTTTGTTGGTGGTAAAGGTTACTGGAAAATTAACCAAAGTATCATTCACTGAGCTACTCATAGCAGGTGCAATACCTACATTTAATGTTACACCTGCTGGAACATAGGAAAATGCTGTAGCAGATCTAAATGTAATATCATTATAAGTTAATGCACCGTTCACATAAATATCAACAGAGTCAGCCGCTGCATCAGCAGAGTTATGGATAATTTGTAAGCGTGCAGTAGTTGCAGCAACTGCTGGTAATGCTACCAAAGCTCCACCCGTAGGCAGGGCAACGTACAAACCGAAAGCAGCACCATTGCTATTATTAGTAGGATTTAAAAAACCGGAAGCCACCACTACAACTGCCTGGCTATCAAGCGACAGTGTTTTTAGTGGTGCAGAATAACTAGCAACGGTGGTTGCGCCAGTTTCATCTCTTACTTCCAGTGTATAATCATTTGTGGCAAGCTCAAGGTAACCTGCAAAGTCACCATATGCTGCGTTATCTACAATTTTTCCAGCACCAACTCCCGTTTCGTATACATCAACAGTAGGGGCGTCGCTTGCTCCATGGTGTACCAATACATCTGTATTAGCAGCATTAGATGCCATTTCTCTACCCATGTCGTAAATGGCTAAGCCAAAAGGAGTTGCAGGACTGTATCCAGATGCACTAACAATTCCTTCTGCAATTGCTATGTACTTTTTATTGGTTGTAAGAGTAACAGGGAAGTTTTTAATGGTATCATTTACAGAGCTACTGGTAGCAGGGGCAATACCTACATTTAGCGTTACGCCAGCTGGTACGTACGTAAATGCGGTTGCTGACCTAAACGTTACATTGTCATAGGTTAAGGTACCATTTACATATATGTCTACTGAGTCGGCTGCTGCATCTGCTGAATTATGGATAATTTGTAAGCGTGCAGTAGTTGCCGCAACTGGTGGTAGTGCTACCAAGGCTCCACCCGTAGGCAGGGCAACATACAAGCCAAAAGCAGGACCATTACTGTTATTAGCAGGGTTTAAAAAACCAGAAGCCACCACTACAACTGCCTGGCTATCAAGCGACAATGTTTTTAGTGGTGCAGAATAACTAGCAACGGTGGTTGCGCCAGTTTCATCTCTTACTTCCAATGTATAATCGTTGGTGGCAAGCTCAAGGTAACCTGCAAAGTCACCATATGCTGCGTTATCCACAATTTTTCCAGCACCAACTCCCGTTTCGTATACATCAACAGTAAGTGCATCTGTAGCTCCATGGTGTACCAATACATCCGTATTGGCACTATTCGTTGCTGCTTCTCTTCCCATGCCATAAACCGAAAGACCAAAAGGCGTAGCTGGTGAATAACCAGAGGCACTTATAATACCATCCGCCACTACCACATATTTTTCATTGGCAGTAAAAGTTACCGGAAAGTTTTTAATGGTATCGTTCACCGATGCACTGGTAGAAGGTGCTATTCCTACATTAAGGGGTACACCAGCAGGTACATCTGCAAAAGCAGTTGCGGTTCTAAAGTTTACATCATTGTAAGTAAGTGCTCCGTTTACATAAATATCCACAGAACTCGCCGCCGCGTCTGCTGAGTTGTGAATAATTTGAAGCCTGGCCGTTTGTGCGAATACCAAGCTTGGAATAATGCTTCCTAAAGCAATTAATTGGTAAAGTATTTTTTTCATGATTTCTAATTTGTTTAACATTATGACGACAAAGTTAAACAAAATATTTAAAGTGTTTAAGAAATAAGCAAAAAGGTTAAACAAAAATAGTTTAAAATGAGGATTATTGCCCGCTAGAGTTGTTGAAATGTACTGATAAACAACAGTTTATAGCATAATAGAACAGGGGTGCATAATTCTTAAATTATGCCTTCAAATCAAATAAAACGTAGTAGAAGAAAGGGGCGAGTGGATGAATTATGTCAAATTTGGCCCTAGAATATTGGCAAAAACTGCTTTATTAGTTAGTCGTATACATTACATATTAAACCAATACCTTTTACCTTTTCGGCAATGGCGTTAAGTTCTTCAGTGCTGGCTTTTTCTAAATTGGGTGCAGGCGTGTCTCTATCAAGTGAATAAATCATTACACTTTTAGGGTTTATTTGTTTTAGAAAGTCTAACCAAACGGCAATGTCTTTTTCGCCCATGTTGTTTACGCTTTCACCCTTGTAATCTCCTTTTAAAAACAATGATTGTATCACAATTTCACCATCAAAATTTACAAAGGCAGTTACTAAGTCTTTTAACTGCATGTTAGATACGGGCTTATTAATGAGGTTAAAGTGATGATCATTACCAACGTCTAACTTTAATATCCATTGGTCAACTTTAGGAAATATGCGCGACGAATTTAAACGCTTTATTTGCGTACCATTGGTGAGTATAGCAATTTTGGCATCCGGGTAATGGGCTTCTTTTAAATCATAAACCACTTCCACAATTTCTTCAAAATTTGGATGTAGTGTAGGTTCTCCGTTTCCGGCAAAGGTAATGGCGTCAATAGGTTCATTATTGGCCAACATCTCTTTTAGCCGCGTATCCAATGCAGTTTTAACCTCTTCAACGGTAGGTAATACAATCTTATGATTTCTAAAATCGGTATTCCATCCACATTCGCAATAAATGCAATCGTAGTTACACACTTTGGCATCATTGGGCAAAACATTTATGCCCAACGATACGCCCAAGCGTCTACTTTTTACTGGACCAAATACCGTTTCTTCAAATAAAAATGTTGCCATAAGTTTAACTGTTTTCTACTATTGCCACTATTTTTTCGTGAATGCTCTGTGTTAACGCTTCCGGTTTTTGCCCTTTAGGCTCAATGGGTGCTAAGGCCGTAAATTCAACCTTCGTTCCCAATGCAAACGGAAACCCTTTTTTAGCAAACAACTGGTAATTGCCTTTAATGGCAAAAGGTACAATAAGTGCATTTGGCGCACTGCGCATTAAACCTGCTAAGCCAGCCGATTGAAATGCACCCACCTTACCATTTTTACTACGGGTGCCTTCCGGAAAAATACAAGCACTATAATTTTCTGCTTCAATATGCTTGCCCAGTTTTAAAATTTCTACGATAGACTGTCGTTGATTAGAGCGGTCAATTAGTACCGATCCACCTAAACGAAGGTTTAAGGAAACACTAGGTATCCATTTTCCCAATTCCTTTTTAGAAACAAATTTAGGGTGATGCCTTCTAAAGGCCCAAACAATGGGAGAAATATCAAACAGGGTTTGATGGTTAGCCACAATAATTAGGGGCCTATCAGTAGGCAATTTACTTAAGCCTTTAAATGTAAATCGTGCACCAACTATGGATAAAGAATACACCTGAATGCAACACATTACATCTACTACTTTTTTCCGTAATGGGTAGCCGCCCATCCAATGAGCCAATAATTGAATAGGGTGAAAAAGCAAAAGGATTAAGCTAAAAATAACCCAGTATAATATAGAAAGTAGGTAGGCGATGGTTGCAACTATTTATATTAGCACAAAGGTATGTTTTTAAGCTATAAAAGGGCGTAACAAAAAGGTGAATTATCTGGTGAGTACTTATTTTTGACAACATATAATAATTTAGTATTTTTGGCGACTAATAAAACTTAAACCATGAAAAAACAAAACTACTTATTCCTTGCCGCTGCATTAATGGTAGCAGGCTTTACATTTAATGCTTGTAAAAAAGACAACGGAACAACTATTTCAGCACCTCCTGCCAGTGCCAGGGAAATACCTGTTGATGAGATAAAAAACGGTGTTACTATAACTGGTGGTACCTTAAAAACAGGTTCTGCCCCCGCACCAAATAGCAATATTAATTTTGAGGTTGCTAGTAACTCCCAATCGGTTACTCAAAATAGCGATTTTGAGATTAATTTTAAATCTACTGCCAACATAACTAAAGCCTATTTACAATTAAAAGATGCAAGTGGTAATAAGATAGATGGTTACTATGAAGTACCAGTTAATACAGGCTCTAGTTCACCTAATAGGTTAGCCAAAAAGCAACCAAGTAAGCCTAATAAGTTGGCGAGCCCTAGAACAGACAGCTTACCATATTACTCAATTGATGCCAATGTGGCACCAACTGTAGCAGCAGGTACTTTTTGTTACTCATATTGTGTTGTAGATGATCAAGGTAATATTAGCCAAGTGCAAACCGTTTGTGTAACTATCGCTTCTTGGGGAGGTAATCCAAATATTGTAGGTGAATGGGTGTTTGAAAAAAATGTACCTGAGATGAACACAATATACCCTGACTTTGATTCAACCTATGTATTTTGTAATGGTAGCACAGCACCAACTGGGTTCATATATGAATTAGATCGTTCTAATGAAGAATGGTTGTTTGTATTAAATGCGGATGGTACGTATTATGAAACATATAAATCCACGTCTAGGCCGTTAAACGATTCACTTACCCAAGTTAACTGTACAGCAGTATATGACAACCCTACAAATTTTCATGATAAATACTCGGGTAATTGGTCATCTAACACTACCGATAATAAACTATATGTAGTAGACTATAAACATGAAGATTTGATCAACCCTGCTAACAACTATGATTATACAAACGGAAGTGTATATTTAGATGGTCAAGTTGCAGTTGTTGTAAACAATAAGTTGGTTATTACTGATACTTGGTTTGATAATAATAATAATCCGGTTGAAGTAAAAACTTATTTTAAACGTAAATAATTAGTTTAAAATTTAAATTTGAAAGGGTTGTAAACAATTGTTTGCAACCCTTTTTTGTGCCATGATAAAAGCATATTTATACGTTATATTGTTTTTCTGGTCAAGCCTTTCACAAGCCCAAGTGCGTGATAGCTTCGCCGATAACAACCTAACAAACAACCCCGTTTGGTTGGGTGATACCAGTAAATGGATGCTAGAAATCGGACAACTTAAATCCAACTCTATCATTGTTTCAGATACATTTTGTTTAAGCACACCATTTGTTGCAGGTGCTAATAATCAGTGGGCGTTATTTGTAAACCTGCAGTTTCAAACTTCCTCTAATAATTACACAGATGTTTTTTTAGTAAGCGATAGTGCTAATTTAAAAAGCATAACAAACAAAGCTTATTTTGTACGTATTGGCAACACCAAAGATGAGGTCAGTTTGTATCGGCGTGTAAATGGTAACGATGGTGTACTCATTGATGGAACGGATGGCACTATCAATACAGCTAACAACATCATCCAATTAAAAGTGTTGTATGATTCAACTGGCTTGTGGACGCTTAAAACTGACTTCACAGGTACAGGTGCGAACTATCAATTAGAAGGAACTACCAACGATAGTTTGCATACCAATGGAGCGTATTTCGGAATCTTAGTAAAGCAGTCAACCGCCTCTTTTCACCAAAAACATTATTACGATAATGTGTATGCTGGTCCAATTGTTTTGGATACAATAAAGCCATTTATTGATAGCGTAGTTGTTAAATCGGCTACACAATTAACTGTTTATTTTTCGGAGTGGGTAGATGAAAGTACAGCACAAAACACAAGTAACTATTTATGCAATCTTGGCATTGGAAACCCTCTTTCAGTAATTCGTGATGCAAGTAATTTTAATAGGATACACGCCACTTTTTCAACGACGTTTACTGATGCCACTACCTATTCATTGAGTGTAAATAATATAAAGGACCTAGAAGAAAATACACTTGATTCAACGAGCATTACATTTACGTATATCGCTCCCGAAAAAGCCAATTTTAAAGACGTTATTATAAACGAAATTATGGCGGATCCTAGTCCAGCTGTTCAATTGCCAGAAGTGGAGTTTGTAGAATTTTATAACCGTAGCAACAAAACATTAAACCTAGAAGGGTGGCAATTGCAAGATGCATCTACTAATTCAACCGCAATTTTGAGCACTAGTAATTTAACACCAGGCGAGTATATATTGTTGTGTAAAGCTACCGATACAACTTTCCTGTCGTCCTATGGCAACGTAATGGGTACACCAAACTTTCCTTCTTTAAACAACAGCGGCGATCAATTAATATTAAAAGATAGCAGCGGTACGATAATAGATTCGCTTAGTTATAGCAATACTTGGTATCAAGATAACATTAAAAAGGAGGGAGGGGTTAGTTTGGAATTAATCAACCCGAACAGTTCTATAAATTGTGCTGCATTTACTAATTGGGTGGCCAGTAATCATACTCAAGGGGGCACGCCGGGGATACAAAATTCTGTTTTAATCACCGATGTAACAAGCCCTACCATTAGTCAACTTAGTTTATATAACGATAGCAGCCTTACCCTTTATTTTAACGAAGCAATGGATAGTAGCACCAGCAATAAGGCCACCAATTATATCGCTAATTTTTCGCTGGGTAGTCCTGCAAGTGCAATAATAAATACGGCAACCTTTAGTAGCGTTCAGCTAACTTATCCTTACCCGTTTACTCCTGGAACACGTTATACCTTGAGCGTATCGGATAACTTAAAAGATTGCGCGGGCAACAATAGTAAAAACGCAAGCGCCACCTTTTTATTACCCCAACAAGCAGCAGAAAATGATATTGTAATAAACGAAGTATTATTTAACCCCAAAGAGGGCGGGGTAGACTTTGTGGAGGTGTATAACCGTTCCAATAAAATAATCGACTTGTCCACCATTCGTTTATCCAATTACGATGCCATAAACAATGCACCCATTAACATGGTAAATATTAGCGCCACTTCTTATTTATTTTATCCCCAACAATATGCATTGTTAAGCACTAATGGCGCTTTGGTACAGCAACATTATTACAGCAGCAACCCTGATGCGTTTATAGATATAAATACGCTGCCTAGCTTTAATAATGCATCCGGAACAGTTTGCTTATCTACCGATTCAATGGTAATTGATTTATTTAAATATAATGAGGAAATGCATTATGCTTTGTTGTTAGACAACGAAGGTGTTTCTTTAGAACGCATACATTTTGACAGGCCTACGAGCGATAATACCAATTGGCATTCGGCAGCAGCGGCCGTTGATTATGCCACACCTGCCTATGAAAATTCACAATTAAGCATTGCTGCATCATCGGATAATCCCATTAGTGTTTCACCCGAAATATTCTCACCCGATGAAGATGGAATGGATGATGTACTCAACATCAATTACAATTTTAACGAGTCGGGTTACACGGCCAATGTGTACGTATATGACAGTAAGGGTGGATTAGTACGGCAGTTAATAAACAATGAACTTATAGGTACAACAGGCACTTTTAGCTGGGATGGCATTACCGCTGATAAGCAAAAAGCACGTATTGGTATTTACCTAATTTATGTAGAGGTGTTTGCTTTAGATGGTACCGTAAACAAATACAAAACCACTTGCGTATTGGGTGGTAAGTTAAATTAGCGCAAACATTTTAGGCCGCTTTCACTACTACTTTCACCCCATTCAACACCGCATTACCGGATAGTTCATCTAGGTCCATTTCGTCGGTAAGGTCGTTAACGCTTACACCTGCATGCTGTTCAGCAACGCTCCATTGCGTACCCTTTTTATTATGTCCGTAACCATGCGGTATACTAATTACTCCAGGCATTATTTCATCTGAAATTTCTGCTGGCAATTCAATTTCACCCACCCGCGATTTTACTTTTACTGTTTGATTGTCGGTTATTCCAAGAAGCTTTGAATCATCCGGATGTATCATTGCGGTACATTTGTTTTTTCCTTTTACCAAGCGTGCGCTGTTGTGCAGCCATGAGTTATTACTTCTCACATACCGCCGGCCAATTAAGTACAGTTGCAATTCATTTTCGGAAGCAGTGATGGTATCCGTGGTATCAAAAAAGGTCTTGTTCACGCGATCCAAATCACCAAAATAAAAATCCAATTCCAAATGAATTTTTTTGTCTTTATGAAACAAACCTTCTGGCAAACAAGATGCTAACGGCCCTAAATCTATTCCATGTGGTTGTTTGCGTAATTGTTTTATGGTTAAACCTTTAAACGGGTTCATCTTTCCACCATAAGGCCCCATTCGTAATAGTATCCCTAACATAAACTTGAGCCCTCTTTTTTTGGTTATGTTATTCAGGCGTTTTTGCATAAACGTAGGCTTCTGTAATCGCTCTGCTAAGGAAATGGCAATTTCCCAATCGTGCTTGGTGCCTTTTGGTTTTTCAAACAAGGCTTTACTATACTTGCTTGTGTTTCTTACCGCTAGGTTATGAAAAATAACATCGTAATGTTCGCGTTCTAAGGGACCAACGGGTGGTAATATTATATTGGCATGACGGTTACTTTCGTTGATATAAAAATCAACGGAAACTAGGTAGTCTAACTGCGCAAATGCTTTATCTAATTGTTCCCCGTTTGGGGTTGACAAAACAGGGTTTCCTGCCCATAACACCATAGCTTTTATTTGCCCTTTTCCTGGCGTGGTAATTTCTTCTGCCAAGGAAGAAACAGGCAGCTCTCCTCCAAAACTTGGCAAGCCCCTTACCCTGGTTTTGTTGGGCACCAATCGCCCTTTGCTTACTTGCCCTAATATGTTAACAGCAGGTTTGGTAAATAGCATACCACCAGGGGCGTCTAAACTGCCTTTTAAAATATTTAGCACTGTTAATAGGTACTGACAAAGAGCCCCAAACGATTGGGTAGAAACACCCATACGGCCGTAGATAACACCAGTTTTTGCGTCTGCAAAATCTTTGGTTATTGCTTCAATATTAGCTGCGCTAATTCCGGTATGTTCGGCCACTTTTTCCGGTGTATAGTCTTTAACATAGTCGGCAATTTTATCTAAATCGGGTGTAATGTCTTTTAGCTTTCCGGGTGTTACCCAATTGTTTTTAAACATGAGGTTTGCTATTGCCAAAAGCAATAACACATCACTTTTTGGTTTTATAAAGAAGTGCTCATCCGCCAAGTTTGCGGTTTCACTTTTACGTGGGTCAATCACCACTACTTTACCCCCCCTTTTTCGTATGGCTTGTAAGCGGTTTTTTACATCCGGTACCGACATAATACTTCCGTTTGAAGCTAAGGGGTTAGCACCAATTATGATAAAATGATCGGTTCTATCAATATCTGGCACAGGTACTTTTAATTGATGGCCAAACAATTTTGTGCCTACAATATGGTGGGGCAATTGATCTACCGAAGTAGCTGAATAAACAGATGAAGATTTTAAAGCACCTAAAAAAGCACGATTAAAAAGTAAAGCTCCCAAGTTGTGCACATTGGGGTTGCCCAAGTAGGCACCAAAAGCTGCGTTGCCATGTTTGCCTTGTACCTCTTTTATGTTTTTAACAACCCGATCAAATGCATAATTCCAGCTTACTTCTTTCCATCCATCTGCTGTGCGTTCCATTGGCTTTTTAATTCGCTCAGGGTCTTCATGCAAATCTTTTAAGGCAACAGCCTTTGGGCAAATATGTCCTCTACTAAACGGGTCGTCTTTATCGCCAGCTATAGATTTTATTTCACTTCCAATGGTGGTTATTGTAATACCACACATAGCCTCGCAAAGCGTACAGGTTCTAAAGTGTTTTTTTTCTTCGCTCATAGTGTGCTAAAACTATTAATTAATATTCACTATGCGATTACCAATTGTTAATTAAGAAAAAAGTAAACCTTGTTTTTTTTAACTATAAACTTTCTAATTCTTCTCTTTCCTTTTTGGTAAGCTTGGCTACTACCAAGTCATAAGAAAGATCTAACCATTCATGTAAAATGCTCTTGGGAATTGAGTCGTCCATAACCACTTTATTCCAATGCTTTTTACTTAAATAAGCAGGCGCTTGCACAGCCTCGTAGCGTTCGCGCAAGTCTGGTATAGAAGAAGGAGCACACTTTACACTAAAGCTTTCGAAAGTGTCTATATCCGTGGCTGTAAACATTTTACCGCCCACTTTAAAAACCAAAATATTGGCCGCTTTTGAAAACGGTGTAGATTCGGTTACACCTTTTTTGCTCAGGCAATAGTTTCTGTAGTCTTCTATATTCAACGCAGTTAACTTAATTAATAATAAAATCTGCTACCAATGGTATTACTTCTTGTGGACTTTCTTCCATAGCAATGTGTCCTGTTTGTTCAATTATCTCTAATTGACTATTGGGTAAATCTTCATGAAATTTATGTGCACATGTTACAGGAATTAACGCATCTTCTTTTCCCCATATAATCAGCGTAGGCGCTTTTATTTGTTTTATTGTTGAACGGCTATCCTTAATTTTTACATCTATAAATCGCTCTACTAGGGCATTTCTATTTCCTTCTCGTAAGGTAAAATCTAAATAGCGTTCATATACTTCATCTGTAATTTTAGTGTCGTCGTAGTACACAGCTTTTACGCTTTTGCGCAACATAAAAGTTGGGGTAATGTATTTTAATGATGGTCTAAAAATGGCATACTTTCCTAAGTTTCTCATAATAGAAAAACCAATATTTTTTTTACTCATTTTATATTTATAACCATTGGCATCTATCAACACCATTTTGACTACTTTATCAGGATAAGCATGTGCAAAATTCCATGCAATACCACCTCCTAAAGAGTTGCCTACGATGTAACACTTATTAATATTTAGTTTTACAAATAGTTTATTTACAATATCAACGTAAGTTTCAAAACTATAATCATCTGTTTTATTAGGCCCCGTTAAGCCAAATGCAGGGAGGTCAAAACGAATAACTCTACGCGTTTTTTTCCATTCGTCCGTGCAATCATTCCAAGTATGTAAAGATGAAGAGGTGCCATGAATTAACACTAAAGGTATGCTATCGGTGCTAATTCCTTCATCACGATAATGCACTTGCATGCCATCTATTTCTACAAATTTAGATGCCGGGTGCGCGTACTTTTCTTTTAGTGTTTCAAAAGGTATATCGGCTTTAAAATGATAGACTAATAACCCAACCCACAATAGCAATATGGCCAGTACAATTCGTTTAATTAGTTTCATGAGCCTTAGCTTAAAGTAGATAGAAAGTGAAAGGCTTTATTATTCACGAACCATAGCAACTACCCGAGCGGGTGCTGCCGAACCTCCTTTAATTTTAATAGGAAAACAAGCAACATCAAATCCTGAAACAGGCAAGGCATTTAAATTGGTGAGCTGCTCCATATGGCAATATTCTTTTTCTGTACCCACCAAGTGCCCTTCCCAAAAAGTTTCAGCGTTGTTATTCTTTATGGCTTGTTCTATTTGATAGTTCAACGGCAAGTCCCATCCCCATTGATCAATGCCCATTACCTTAATGCCTTTATCAATTAAGTAGCGCGTTGCCTCAGCACTCATACCTGTTCCTTTTAAAGGAAATTCTTTTGTACCCATGTATTTATCTCGGCCCGTTTTAATAAGCACAATCATTCCTGGCTCAAGGTTTATATTTTCTTTAGTCAAAAACCCTTCAACATCTTCTTTGGTTATGGGGTCAAAATCGGCTTTGTGTTCCATGTCAATTACCACTCCTTTTCCATAACACCAATCTAACGGAACTTCATCAATGGTTTTGGCTTTTTTTCCTTCACAAGTAGGTCCATAATGCCATGGGGCATCAATGTGTGTGGTAGAGTGCACGCCCATTTGTTGTATTTCGTCATCGGCCCATCCGATAAAGCCTTTTGGAAACAGTTTAAACGGCAAACCCATGTTTTTTTGTTTAAAAGGTATACCCATTAAACGTATTAACCATTTAGCTTGCTTATGAGGTTTGTGCTTAATCTTTACCTTCATAAAGAAAGGGTCGTCCTCGTTGTATTGAATGGTTTTAGATAGGTCAATAATTTTCATGTTAACTACTGCGTGGTTGTTTGTTTAAACTATGTTATTTGTTAGATGGCCAATCCCTTCTATTGTCAATGTAATTGAATCTCCTTTTTTTAGTAGTACGCCATTTTCAATTCCTGTACAACCCGGTATCGTACCTGAACCAAACAGTTCGCCAGGGTGTAATTGTTCTTCCCATGAAGCATAGGCAATGGCTTCTTGTAAGGTATATAAACTGCCGCTCGTATCTGCTTTGGCGATAACAGCATCATTGATTTTTACTTCTACCGCAAGTTTATCTAGGGTATCAATTAAATCATCTTTACTAGCAACAACCGACGAAATAGCGTTGGCAAAATTTTTAGCTTTCATGGGCCCAAAACCACTTTGCATTTCATCTAGCTGCACATCTCTGGCCGAAAAATCATTGAGTATAACAAAGCCACCTATGGCATCGCTTACCTCTTCTTTGGTAGCATTTTTAAGTGGCTTGGTAATTACGGCTGCTAATTCTAATTCGTAATCTAGTTCTTTTGTATAAGCGGGTATAGCGACGGCATCGTTATGGGTATAAAAGTTTAAATGATTACCCATATAGTAAATAGGATGCTTGTAATACCTTGCTTTGGGTTTTAGTTTAGGAAATGTTTTGCCTGTAAATTTTTCATAGGTATTTACGATGGGTAGTAAACCACTCATGTATTTTTTTACAAAGCCACGTGCTGCATCAATGGCATGTTTTTCATAAAGCATAAAATCACGGTATGCTTTAGGTGCAAATGGCAACACTTCTTTAAACAACTTTTCTTCTTCTGATAAAGGAGTAAATTGCAAGCTTTGTGTTTCGCTTGTTAACAGTTCTAAAACCGTTTTATCACTAGCTACTTTTTGCCAAGTTTTATCAACCAGGGCCAACACCATGTGCTTACCTGTTTTGTCAACTGCCGTTTTAAATTGCATAAGGTTTAAAGGTAATAAAACACCTTGTAGTTATCCCAACTACTTCCAAATTATTAGGCACAGTTTGTTAAAATTATCCGAGTAGCTTCCCGTTTACTTAAAGGTGCTAACGCATGATTAGCAACAAAATCCATTACCCAATCTGGGTCTGTTTTGCCATATTCTCTAAGTACCCAACCAATAGCTTTGTTTATAAAAAACTCCTTACTGTCCAATAAGCTTTTAATAGTGTGGGCCAATAGTTTGGTGTCTAACTCCTTTTTGTATTTTAACTGAAAAAGCAAGGCCGTTCTTTGCAACCACATGTTGCCTGAATCCAACCATTTTTGTACTATTGCTTCTCTTTCTTCCGGAAACTTCATAAAGTAGGAACCGGCAATTTTACTGGCGATAAAGTCTACACTATCCCACCACGAATTATGGGTAACCATATATTCAATTAATTCAATATCCGCTTTATCAAACTGCTTATGGTACTTAAACACGAGCTCCTGCGCAAAATGATGGAAATCGCGCTCTGGCTTGGAAAATAATGCTTTAACTAGTGAAAACAATTCTTGTTTTGCAGGTAAGTATTGTTTCACCAAAAAAGGTTGTTGTGCTTTTCTTCTGGTAGCTGCATGCATACCAAAAAACGCAAAGTGGTTTTTCATGTAACGCTTTTGCTCTTTGGCAATACTGGCATTTCCATGTCGTTTAAACTCGGCACTTAAGGTATCAATAAATTCTTGTTGCTTATTCATCGTTACTTTTTCGCTTGCTGTACCAATTGCTTACATCAAAGCGTTTAGCTATAAAAAACTTAACATTACTGGTGCTGGGTTTAATTTGATAATGCTTAAAATCTAAACTCCCCGTACTTGTAAAACCTGTTAAACCCAAAATAAATTTGGGGTGTTCATATCCAAATGCCATCCGAGTAATTACGCGTCCTGCAGCTCCACTATCCGTTCCAATTTGTTTGTTTTGGTTGATGGCAACAATACGTCTAATGCCAATACTTGGAATAAGCGATAGGTTAATAAAAAACTTACGCAACACAAGGGTGTATGTGTAGCCAAATGATATGCCTGCACTGTTGGCACTAAACGATCGTAGGTTAAAGGAGTCTTTTACCTCTGTTGGAAAAAAGTTGGGAATAAATGAAGCAGCGGAGTCATGACGAACACCAGCAAAATTATAACTGTAGTAAGCACCGAGCAATATACTTCCTGCGCTTTTTTTCTGTACGGCATTTCGCACAAAGGCGGCCTTATATGAAAAACGTTTATGATTAAATACGTATAAACCTCCCAGGCTTATGGTGGAGGCATCCATCGAACGCAACTTTGGAAAATAATCCTTATCCCAATTTACAAAATCGTTGGGATTACTTAAATGATAACCCCTATAGCGTTGGGCAAAACCATCAATTACAAAGCTATTGGCATATACGTTTACCTGTAAATCAAAACGCTTGGTTCTGCCATACTTTTCTACATCTGCAGCACTAGGTGGCAAACCAAAACCTACGCCTAGTCCTAACCATTTATGGTTAAAGCCAACGCCAAAACTGGTTATTCCTAGCGGCTCTAACTTTATTTTGTTGTTGGTGTTTTTGTTGTGTATGCTAAGGGAGTTACTTTTACCTACCAGCATGGTGCGCACCAACAACAAGTCAGAATAATCTTCAATTTTTTTGCTAGTAGCGCCTTTTGTTGAGGTGTCTATACCAGCCTCTACTTGTGCGTTACTGTTTACAAAGCAACCAATACATACATAAAGCAATAGCTTTTTCATGTTATTTACCAGGAATCAACATACCCTCCTTCGCGTGTTTTATATGATTGTTCAGGAAAGGCAGCATTGGCATTTATGATCCATTTTCTTGTATCGGCGGGGTCTATTACCTCATCAATCTCCAATAAGGAAGCTGCGTTTAACGCAGAACCTTGTTGATAAGCACCAGCCACTAACATTTTAAAAAGTGCTTCACGCTGGTCATCGTCTTTCGCACCTTCCAAGTCTTTTTTAAAGCCCAATTTTACAGCCCCTTCCAAGCCCATGGCACCTAATTCGCCTGATGGCCAACTAACAGTATACTGCGATGCAAAAAAGTCGCCCCCAGCTAAAGCCATAGCTCCTAAACCATAAGCCCGTCTGGTAATAATAGAATAAATAGGCACCTTGGCATGCGCTCCTGCTAAAAACAACCTGCCTGAATGTCGTACTAAGGCAGCTTGTTCAGCTTCTGGCCCTACCATAAAGCCTGGCGCATCTATTAACGAAACTATTGGTAAACCAAATGAATCGCACAACTTTATAAAGCGAGCTGTTTTATCACAAGCATCACTATCCAAGGCACCACCTAAGTGTTGTAAATTGTTGGCGATTAAACCCATTGGTCGGCCATTGATGCGTACCAAAGCGGTAATCATACTTCTGCCAAAATTTTCACGTAATTCAAGTACTGAACTTTTATCGCACAATCCATTAATTACCTTACGCATGTTATAGGCCATTTTTCGTTCTTCAGGTACAATATCGCGTAGCTTAATTTGTTCATCACATTCCGTATAATCAATACTTCCTTGAAAATAGCTCAGGTATTGTTTGGCTAATTGCGTAGCATGTTTTTCATCGTTAGCCAATAGGTCAATCACGCCATTAGGCACTTGAAAACTTATAGGTCCAACATCTTCTGGCTTAAAAACGCCAAGTCCTCCTCCTTCAATCATAGCAGGCCCGCCCATGCCAATTGATGTAGATTTTGTGGCTATAATTACATCACATACACCTGCTAAAGCCGCATTCCCAGCAAAGCAGTTGCCATTAACTATGGCAATACGAGGCATTTTGCCACTTAACTTTGCAAAATGCGAAAAGGTGTTAAGGGTTAAACCCCCAACGGTAATTGGCATAAAGTCAACATCGCCTGGTCTACCACCACCACCTTCTAAATAAAATATGATAGGAAGTTTAGCCCTATCTGCTATTTGAAATAAACGGTCGGTTTTTTTGTGATTCATAGCACCTTGGGTGCCCGCTAATACCATATAGTCGTAACTAATAACCATACATTTGCTGGCCTCCTCACTAAATTGCTCACCATTTACATTGCCCGTACCACCCACCAATCCATCGGCCGGGGTTTTTTCTATCAAGTCTTCTAAGCTTTTTTTTGTGCGTTGTCCTGCTACAATTAACGAACCGTACTCTATAAAGCTACCTTCATCGCATAAATTGGCAATGTTTTCTCTGGCTGTTAAGTTCCCTTTATCATGGCGCTTTTTAACCGCCTCCGTTCTGTTTTCATCCTTTAAAAATGCTTTCCTGTCTTCAAACGCTTTTAAATCTTTACGTTTACGCTCCTTTTTCTTAGCGGAAGTGCCCATGTATTAATATTTACTTACAATAAATTAAAGTGTTTTTGTAACCATTAGGTGCCAAAACACCCAAAAGCCTTACAATATTAGCAAAATAATCGTATAAAATTGCTTATCAAAAGCAAGCCAATTCTGCTATAAATCATGGTTTTGCGTTATAAATAAATTGCTATATTTGTGCCCTAATTTTCAGTTATAACAAATATTCCAACGGTTTATTTGTATTTGAAAGGCATACGAATATGGAGAAGAAGCATGATAAATATGGAAAGGAGGTAACTGGTTCTGAAGCGCTTGTATTAGCGTTGTTGGATGCAGGGGTTACCGACGTGTTTGGCTACCCTGGAGGGGCAATTATGCCAATATATGATGCTATTTACGATTACGAAGACAGCATCAAACACTATTTGGTGCGTCATGAGCAAGGGGCTATTCACGCTGCGCAAGGTTACTCGCGTGTGTCAGAAAAACCAGGTGTGGTATTTGCTACTTCAGGGCCAGGAGCAACTAATTTAATTACCGGTATAGCAGACGCGCAGATAGATTCTAATCCTGTTGTTTGCGTTACAGGTCAAGTAGCCTCACATTTAATTGGAACAGATGCTTTTCAAGAAACGGATGTAATTGGCATTTCTACACCAATTACTAAATGGAATACGCAAGTAGTTAAAGCAGAAAATATTGCTGCTGCCGTGGCTAAAGCATTTTTTATTGCCACTAGTGGAAGACCAGGACCAGTATTAATTGATATTACTAAAAATGCACAAGTAGAAAAGTGTATTTATAAATATGAAAAGTGTACAGAGCTAAGAAGTTATGTACCTTATCCACAGGTAAAAGATGTATTTGTTGACAACGCTATTGAGTTAATAAACAAAGCTAAGAATCCATTAATTCTTGCGGGGCATGGTATATTACTTTCCGAAGCGCAAGAAGAATTATTAGAATTCGCAGAAAAAGGACGCATTCCTGTTGCTTCAACCTTATTAGGCTTATCAGCTTTCCCTGCAAAAAATGAATTATATGTAGGCATGTTAGGGATGCACGGTAATTATGGTCCTAATGTGTTATCAAACGATGCCGATTTAGTAATTGCCATAGGTATGCGTTTCGACGATAGGGTAACAGGAAATTTGGCAACCTACTTAACAGAATCTAAGGTTATTCACATTGATATAGATAAAGCAGAAATTAACAAGAACGTACCGGCTGATGTACCAATGTTGGGTGATGCCAAAACAATATTGAGAAAATTAATTCCATTGGTAGAAGAAGGGGCTGAAGAGTTTCATAGAACTAAATGGATAGAGAAATTTAAAGAGGCCGATAAGGTGGAATTTGACAAGGTGATTAATAAATCGGTTAATCCTGGTGAGGGTGAAATAAAAATGACGGAGGTAATTGATAAGTTGCACAAACTATCAGATGGTAAAGCAGTTATTGTGACAGACGTTGGTCAACACCAAATGATTGCGCAACGTTATTACCGTTTTAACGATACCAACTTAAACGTAACTTCTGGTGGTTTAGGTACTATGGGCTTTGGTTTACCAGCAGCAATTGGCGCTAAAATTTCCAAGCCCGAAAAGCAAGTGGTATTGGTAGTAGGTGATGGTGGTTTTCAAATGACCATGCAGGAATTGGGTACCATAATGGATTATGATATCCCTGTTAAGGTGTTAATATTAAATAACAGCTTCTTGGGTATGGTTAGGCAATGGCAACAATTGTTTTTCGATAGAAGGTACTCATTTACAGAGTTAAAAAACCCTGACTTTATTGCCATAGCTAAAGCGTATGATATTGAAGCGCAAAAAATTTCAGAGCGGGATGATATTGAAGGAGCTTTAAAAGCAATGTTAGATTGTAAAAGTTCTTATTTATTAGAAGTTGTAGTTGAAAAAGAAGACAATGTATTTCCAATGGTGCCAACTGGTGCAAGTGTAGCGGATGTGTTATTAGAATAATATGAAAAAAACATTTACGATATCGGTTTTTTCTGAGGATGTGGTGGGTTTGCTAAACCGCGTTACCATCATATTTACGCGTAAAAAGGTAAACATTCAAAATATAATTACCAGCGAAACGGAAATTAAAGGGGTGTATAGATATACTATAGTTGTTACCGAAACTGAAGACCAGGTAAAAAAGCTTATTCGTCTTATAGAACGACAAGTAGAGGTGATGAAGGCTTTTTACTTTACGGATACCGATTTGGTTTCGCGTGAAATGGCCCTATACAAAATAAGTAATATGGCCATTACGGATAACGTGGAATTCATTAAAGTAATGAATGAGTACAACGCAAAAATTGTAAGTATTTCTTACGATTATGTGGTGGTTGAAAAAGCAGGAAGCGAAGAAAAAATTAAAGGCTTATTTGAAGCCTTAGAACGTTTTGGAATTTTAGAATTTTCACGATCGGGTAAAGTGGCGGTTTCCAAACCAATGCGTACCCTTTCATATTATGTAGATAGATTAGAACAGCAAAGTAAATTAACTAATAAAACAGATAGCAAACATGGCAAAAATTAATTTTGGTGGCGTTGATGAAGAGGTGGTAACAAGAGAGGAGTTTCCTCTAGACAAAGCACGTGAAACATTAAAAGAAGAAACAGTAGCGGTAATTGGCTATGGCGTGCAAGGTCCAGGTCAAGCGTTAAACTTAAAAGATAACGGGTTTAACGTAATTGTTGGTCAACGTAAAGATTCCAAAACTTGGGATAAAGCAGTGGCTGACGGTTGGGTTCCTGGTGAAACTTTATTTGAAATTGAAGAAGCATGTGAAAAAGGTACTATTATTCAGTACTTACTTTCTGATGCAGCTCAAATTAAAATGTGGGATACGGTTAAGAAACACTTAACTCCTGGTAAAGCATTATACTTTTCACACGGATTTGGTGTAACGTACAAAGAAAAAACGGGTATTGTTCCTCCAGCAGATGTAGATGTTATTTTAGTAGCACCTAAAGGTTCTGGTACTTCATTAAGAAGATTATTCTTAGAAGGTAGAGGTTTAAATTCTTCATTTGCTATTTACCAAGATGCAACCGGTAAAGCAAGAGAAAGAGTAATTGCATTAGGTATCGGCGTTGGTTCTGGTTACTTATTTGAAACAGACTTTTACAAAGAAGTTACTTCTGACCTTACAGGTGAAAGGGGAACGTTAATGGGAGCTATTCAAGGAATTTTCCGTGCACAATACGAAGTATTGCGTGAAAACGGTCACTCACCTTCAGAAGCATTTAACGAAACTGTTGAAGAAGCAACTCAATCATTATATCCACTAGTAGCTGAAAACGGTATGGACTGGATGTATGCTAACTGCTCAACTACAGCGCAAAGAGGTGCATTGGATTGGATGGATCCTTTCTACGAAGCAACTAAGCCTGTATTTGCTAAGTTATACAAGTCGGTAACAGATGGTGTTGAAGCACAAAAATCTATCGATTCTAACTCACAAGCAGATTACAGAGAAAAGCTAGAAGCTGAATTAAAAGCATTAGAAGAATCAGAAATGTGGAGAGCAGGAGCTGCTGTAAGAAAGCTAAGACCAGAAAACTAAATTGGTTACTTCTGCTAACATAGAAGAAGCTGCAGATAATCTCAAAGGCGTGGCAACTGCCACGCCTTTGCAGTTTAATGCCCAGCTTAGCGAAGAGTACGGTTGTAACATTTACTTAAAGCGAGAAGATTTACAACCGGTACGCTCCTATAAGCTAAGAGGGGCGTACAATAAAATCGCTTCTTTAAGCGATGAAGAAAAAAAGCGTGGCGTTGTATGTGCCAGTGCAGGTAATCATGCGCAAGGAGTTGCTTATGCATGTACCAAATTAAAAATCAAGGGTGTTATTTACATGCCTGCCACCACGCCTTCACAAAAGGTAAACCGCGTTAAATTTTTTGGTAAAGAAAATGTAGAGGTGGTACTAATTGGTGATTCATTTGATGATGCCAACAGCATGGCATTAGCCTATTGCGAAGGCAATAAGTCTGTATTTGTACACCCGTTTGATGATGAAAAAGTAATTGAAGGGCAAGGTACCGTTGGTAAAGAAATTTTGGATGAAATTGATGTGCCTATCGATTACCTGATTGTACCAGTAGGTGGGGGCGGATTAGCAGCTGGTGCGGCAACTTATTTTAAAGATAAAAGTCCGGATACGGTAATAATTGGTGCCGAACCTATGGGGGCGCCTTCTATGCATACTTCTATTAAGAATGGAGTAAATACTCCTCTTGAAGAAATTGACACCTTTGTAGATGGGGCGGCCGTAAAGCGTGTTGGCGACAATACTTTTGCTATTTGCAAAGATAAATTAGAAAAGGTTGAGTTGGTGCCTGAGGGAAGGGTATGTTCTTTAATTTTAGAATTATATAATCGTGAAGGTATTGTGGTAGAACCAGCTGGCGCTTTGGCAACTGCATGCGCCTCTTTGATGACAGATAAGTTAAAAGGTAAAAATGTAGTATGCGTAGTGAGTGGTAGTAATAACGACATCATGCGCATGGAGGAAATTAAAGAACGCTCTTTATTATTCGAAGGCTTAAAGCATTATTTCTCTATTAACTTCCCACAACGACCAGGTGCGTTGAAACGTTTTGTAACGGATATTTTGGGGCCTACTGATGACATTACTTACTTCCAATTTGCTAAGAAAAACAACCGCGATATTGCTACTGCGGTAGTAGGCTTAGAGCTCAACTCTAAAGAAGATGTAGAAGGGATTAAACAACGCTTGCACGAAAACAAGTTTAGCTTTGAATACCTGAATGATAATCAAGCCTTGTTTACCCAGTTAATAGGTTAATTAATACCGCTAAGGTTTCCTAATCAATCGTGTAAAAAATAGCTGAGAGATTATTATTTTACCGTAATTTTATTGGTAACAGTAGCTCCAGTTGTATTATTTACCGCTTGGCAAAAATACATACCTGACGGTACATCTAGGGCAAGTGTAGTTACATTAGCTGATAGTTGGCTTGTAAATACGGCTACCCCTACAGCATTGTAAACAGTTACGCTGGTATTGCTATAATCATCAACGCTCACTGTAATTACACCGTTGGATGGGTTTGGATATAAATGTAAATCAACCACAGGTGCTTCTTCATCAATTCCTGTTCTTGTACTTAATGAATGCTGACTAAAAAACCTCCAAATTTCTTTACTCGCATTAAAATCACCGTTTCTGAAACCTTGTGTCATTGATACGGAAAGAGCACCAGCAGTTCCAGTAAGCCCACCAGTAGTTGTGTCTGCTGGCCATGCGTGTCCGCCATTAATTACTTTGTATGCTTCCACCGTAGCACCATTGGTACCTCCTGTATAAACACGGTGTTCAACCGTACAACTATCTGTGGTGTCAGAATTAACCAAGGTGGTTGTGGTAGGTGTTGTTGAACATTTATTATAATTCACCCAATAGTTCACATATTCCTCAACATCAATAGAGGCAGGACTAAAAGCAACATTAGGAACACCGTTATACCCAATGTTATCGTCTTTAGTTCCATGAATTTGCATTACTGGTGTAGAGCCGTTTGGCGCACAAGCATCATAATGACTTTGTACGGCGGTACCAGCCACACCAGCTACAGCTGCAAACGTGTTGTTGTTGAAACAAGCCATATCAAAACTCATAAAGCCACCTAAGCTAAAGCCAGTACAGTAAACTTTGTTGGCGTTAATAGAATAGTTGGCCTTAATTTCATTCACTAGGTTCAGGATAAACGCTCTGTCTGCCGCTCCTTCGTCAACAGATTTGTCCGTAACCCAAGTATAGGCATTAGCTAATGTAACTTGATTTAACAAACCACGTGGTTGAACAACAATAAAGTTAGCCGTATCTGCAATACGTCTAAAGTCGCCATACTCCATTTGTTGTTGGTCGTTGCCAGCATAGCCATGCATATTTACCACCAACGGAACAGGGGTTGATGCGTTATAGGAGGTAGGGACATATATAGTATACGTACGTGTTACACCCCCACTTGTAATAGTGGCTTGCGTGGCAGTACCTGTTTGTGCTTGAGCAACGCCCATTAAAACTATTAATAAAGTGCTTAATATACTTTTGTAAAATTTCATCATAGCAATAGATTCTGGTTTCAAATTTTCGTTAACAAATATAGCAAATTAACATTTGTTAATTCCTTTGTTATAGCTATAACGTAATAGGTTTAATTATGGTTGGGTAGCTTGAGCTATTATTCAACTATTAACTTACCACTTTTAACAATGGTATCACCTTGAACCACTTGGTAAAAATAGGCCCCTGTAGTAGCATTATCCAATGCAATTACCGAACTATAGTCAGTTAGCAAGCTACTATACACTTTTACCCCAAGCGCGTTGTACACATCCAAACGGGCATTGGTATAGTCGTCAACAGTAATGGTAAAACTACCCTTATTAGGGTTTGGAAAAACACTTACCTCATTGTTTTTTTCAATTTCTGCTATGTCCGCCACTAAAGTACGCTGACTAAAAAATCGCCATATTTCCTTGGTAGCATTAAAATCCATGTTCCTATGTCCGTTACCTAAATTGGCTCCTGCACCACTTGGCCACTCGTGTCCGCCATTAAGTACTTTGTAGAGCTCAACGGTAACCCCGCCAGCACCATTGCTATACACATAATGCTCCACGGTACTACTATCTGCGGTGTTTATATCTGGTAAATTGCTCACTGTAGGTGTTGCATCGCAATTGTTAAAACCTACCCAGTTAGCTATAGTTGTTTCTGTAGCAATACTTCCATATGGCGGAGATCCTCCATTGTAATTTATTACAGGGTCGTTGGTGCCACTAATTTGCATTACTGGAGTTGGGTGGGTGGCATTGCACGAATCCCAGTGATTTTGACGCATAGCACCTGTAACAGATGCAATTGCAGCAATCCTATGGCTTAACTGGCACGCAAGTGTATAGCTAAAATAGCCCCCGTTACTCATGCCAGTACTATAAATTCTATTGGTATCTATGCTATAACTATTTCTAATGGTATCAATGAGGTTGTCAACAAAATTAATGTCTGTTATCGCGTCGGCAACATTGCCAAAGGTGTTCCATCCTGTTTGGTTTAATGGCGGTACTTTTAGGCCTTGTGGTAATACTATTATAAAGTTGGCAGTATCGGCAATGGCCTGAAAATTGGTATATAAATACTGGGCAATGTTGGAGCTTGTATAGCCATGATTATTAAACAATAATGGAACATTATTACTTGCATTGTAGGTACTAGGAACGTATAACATATAATGGCGATATACTCCTCCGCTGTATATTGAGTCTGTTATTAAGGTGCCCGCTTGTGTGCCTAAAGATGAAAAAACAAAAAGCAATAGAATGGGCAAATGTAATAGCGTTTTTCTCATTTCTGTATATTCTTGTATGTTAAACGGTTAATGCTATAAAATTACGATATTATTATCATTTGAAATGTTAAATACAGTTAATTAAATGTATATATTACTATTGGATAAATGGAGAATAAATATATTAACATTGTCTTAACATCCTATTAAAATAAAAGTAGGTACTTTGTAGCATAGAAAAGGAAAAATGAGCGAGCAACAAAAAATATTATTGGTTGATGATGAACCAGACATAGTTGAATTTTTAGGTTATAACCTAAAAAAAGAAGGCTATCAGGTGAGTACTGCCAGTAATGGTGAGGAAGCTTTAAAGGTGGCGACCAACGAGAAACCCGATTTAATTATGCTAGACGTGATGATGCCGGATGTGGATGGCATTGAAACCTGTCAGCAAATTCGAAGTACCCCTGGTTTAGAGCACACCCTTATTGCTATGCTTACTGCTAGAGGGGAAGATTATTCGCAAG